>JACQPU010000116.1 GCA_016207365.1 Ignavibacteriales bacterium
ACTTCAAGCGGACAGGTATTCCTGAGGCCCTCGACATGACACTCGGGACACTCAGGAAAATGGCCCTGAGCGGAATGTATGATCATGTCGGAGGAGGCTTTCACAGGTACGCCACAGATCGGGAGTGGCATGTGCCGCATTTCGAAAAAATGCTCTACGACCAGGCGCAGCTTGTGGTTTCCTTTCTCGAAGCTTTCCAGATTATGCAGGATCGTTTCTACGCGGACGTTGCTGTTGACGTTCTTGAGTATATCGAACGCGAGATGAGCCATCCGGACGGAGGATGGTATTCGGCTCAGGACGCCGAAAGCGGGATCAACGCTGAACTGCCAACACAGAAAAAGGAAGGTGCATTCTATACGTGGACGTACAAAGAAGCGAAAGGTCTCTTAACGGACGAAGAATTCAGACTTATTACGAAGACTTACGACGTTCAGGAAGGTGGTAATGTTCTTTCAGATCTTCACGGTGAGTTCTCCGGTCTGAATATCCTTCATATTCCCCACCCCTTTGAGCAGGCCGCTGACGCGGTCGGTGTATCTCGTGATGCCGCCCGTTCCCTCCTGGCCTCGGCTAAACTCAAACTCCGGACCGCCCGGATGCGCCGGCCGGCACCACATCGGGACGACAATATCCTCGTTTCCTGGAACGGCTTGATGATATCCGCGTTTGCGAGGGCGTCACAGGCGCTTGCGAATCCTGCCTATCGGGAATCAGCGGCTAAAGCAGCACGATTTATCCTCAGCGTAATGAAGCAGAAAGGACATCTTGTCCGCAGATACAGGGACGGCGAAGCGCGGTTTGACGCCCATTTGGATGACTACGCTTTCTTGGCGCAGGGGCTCATTGATCTCTATGAAGCCTCGTTTGACATTCGATGGTTGAGGGAGGCATTTAACCTTGCCGATGAACTCATTCGCCGGATGTATGATGATAAGAACGGAGGATTCTACGATACGGGAAACTTAGATCCCACGATTCTGGTGCGGACAAAGGAGTTTTACGACAGCGCCGAACCAACGGGGAACTCCGTTGCGATTCTGACTCTGCTTCGTTTGACCAGTTTCTTAGGCCGGACCGAGTACGAGACACGCGCAAGGTCTTCTCTTCAGTACTTTGCCGGACGTATGAAGCAGGCCCCGAGCGCTATGCCTCAATTTCTCGTGGCCTATGACTTCAGTTCATCAAAACCGAAACAGATTATTCTTGCAGGGGAGCCCAACCATACAGATACACAGCGTCTGGTGACGGAAATTCACAGACGATTCATTCCGAATAAGATCGTGCTTGCGGTCAGCAGTGAGAACCGTGGTTTTCTGGAGTCGATGGTACCGTTTGTCAAAACCGTACAGCCCATCGGCGGGAAGGCAACGGCTTACGTGTGCGAGGATTTTGCGTGTAAATTGCCAACGACCGACCCGAAAGTCCTGGCCGGTTTGTTGGATGAGGGCGGTCAGATAAATAGATCGTCGAACTGATGCGACGGAATTTCGGGTGGGAATGCCCCAAAGTTCTTGTCACTGTCAGCGACAAGGTGGAACGATTCTTTTTTCTGATTGATTGTTTTCAGCACCGCCAGCGTGCCGATGATGCCCAGAGTAATGAGTAAGAAGATGCGCTTCATGTCCGATCCTTTGTTCGGTGCCTTTCTATAAGTATAACGAATAAAAGACCCGAAAAGTTTCGTTTTTACCACGTTTTCCGAATCGGATGAGCTTCGGTGTTGAACACCGTCGTCCTCAGATCCACGGTTTCGGGAGGGGCAAAGAGCAAGTACAGATATTTCAGCGTTTCCGCCAGAAAGTAACTCTCCATCCGGTCCGATTGTTCCTTCGTCACCACGCTTTTCAGCTCACAGTATCCTGCTTCGACACGGCAGTACGCCTTGAGGCTATCGAAGATGGCCTTTCCCATGCTAAGATAATGCGGGTCACGAGTGGCCTGGTAGAGGTAATACGTCGATTCCATGATTTCTGGATTGAG
Organism: Ignavibacteriales bacterium; assembly: GCA_016207365.1. Classification (GTDB taxonomy): domain Bacteria; phylum Bacteroidota; class Ignavibacteria; order UBA10030; family UBA10030; genus JACQPU01. Next base: position 1,984 of record JACQPU010000116.1, read on the forward strand.
GAAATAACGGGGTCGCGCTGCCTCCATCGCCCGGTAATCGAAATCCTCCGGTTCTATCCCGTGTCGATTCCACATGATGAAGCAGGATTCCTGGAGGCGTGCAGCCGTGGGCACATCGCCGGCAAGGACGAGTGTTCCCGGAAAGAAGGCATCAAGTGCTCCAAACCAGGTTTTCGTTCTCTCACCCGTGAACATATTCGCATGGCCAAACCAGAGCCCCGTCGGGGTCTCGTCAGCAAGGTAGGTCTTGATCGGCACAATGCTCGAATCCCACATCGCCTTCAGGTCCGGGTCACCAAACAGCAACCATCCTTTGATCATGTATTCATAGTACGAATCGATGCAGGCGCTCAAATGACTGTCCGGATCGAGCCATTCTCCTGTGTTTGCATCCATCCAGGTACCAACGAGTCCAATTGACGATCGTCGCCGGAACACTTGTGTGATCGCGTTTTTGGCCGCGTTATAAAACTCCGGCCTTCCTGTCAACTTCGAGAGAGCGCCGAATTCAATAATAAGTGTCCCCACCTCGCCCGGATTTGTTCTTGGATTCCTCGTTGCACCTGTTCTGAGATTCACGTCCACGTAGGGAATGCCCGTCGGACTATTGAAAACGGGAAAAAGTCTTGTTCCAAGATCCTCGGCAAGATCAAGGAATCTCTTGTCGCCGCTTAGCTGATAGCTCGAAATGAGTCCTCCGAGGAGGCGGATCGTGATTTCGAAGTTCTTTACATAGATGTCCTGGTCGAAGTTGAGGTTGTGCAGAATGAACCGCCGGACCGAGTCCGCCTCCTCGTGCAGGCCCATAAGCATCATGGTATCATAGGCATCGAGGGCGGTGATGTACAGAGGCACATCGTACCAATTGTATCCGACTTTGGATAAAGGTTTAAGGCCGTCATAACCCCAGGCATACTGTTTGTAAGCATTCCAGGCATGAAGAAATTCGGTTTTGACTTCTTCCGCCACACGTGCCCTGTCGATCTGGCTGTGTTGTTGGCCGGCTGCTGGAAGAGCGACAAGAAGTGTAACTATGAGGATGAAAGAGGGAGATTTCATGGTAGGGTCACTTCTCTTTCTCTTCAATCACATCATCCACCCAACTCATTGCAGCCATCATGGACGGGAGTCCGATCGTCGGAAGGGAAAGCATGACGACGTGTCGAAGTTCTTCAGGTTTAACATCTGCTGCCAGGGCTTTTCTGGCGTGTGCATGAACGGCTCCCTCGAGTCTCGCGCCGGTTGAGATAGCCAGTTTGACGAGTGCACGCGTTTTTTCGTCGAGCGGGCCGGCAGCATGTACTGCATTCCCCAATGATTCATAGGCCTTCGCAACGGCGGGGTACTCATCTATGAACTTCTGAAATCGTTTGGGAAGTGCCATAGGTCCTCCTGAATCTGGTTTTCACGCGGGCATTCTGACCCGCGGCGCCGCGTCAGAAAGAGACCGAGGCCGCGAGATACCCCCAGAATCCCACTGCGGCTCCTCCAAACCTCGCCCGCATGATTTCACCGGGAATAAACGCGGAGGCGCCGAGTTCAAAGCCCACGGCTGAATTATACCGATATTGTATCACACAATCTACTTCCTGACCACTTGAAGGTTGGAGAAAATTCCTGAGGAAACAGAAAGACCACCAAGAGGAGGCCAACAAGAACGATTCGCATGAACGGTCCTTTCAATCGACCTGACAAAGGGGATCGGATATACCTGGGGGGAATTTGCAGCATTTCAGATCATCGATGCTGTGTGTTACGAATGATACCCCAGACTCTCCACAAGCATCGGATCACGCGTGGGAATAAAGCTCGCCTTCGAAAGCGATCGGGATGTGACATAGCAGACGAGACCGGCGGCCAGAACCATAGGCCCGATCTCCCAGATGTTAAATTGCGGATTGCCTGGCATGAATGCGGGAAAAATCATCCAGAACAAATCTATCCAATGCCCCACCAGAATTACGATGCTCACCCTGAGGAGAATTCCCTCGTTTCGCTTCGCTCCCCTCGGCATAAGAACGATGAAGGGAATGACCCAGTTGAAGAGAAGAACAAGAATAGTGAATGTCCCCCAGCCCGCCGATTCGCGCTTGATGAAATAAACGGTTTCTTCGGGAATGTTCGCATACCAGATCAGCAAATACTGACTGAACCAGATGTACATCCAGAACGTGCTGAAGGCAAAGATGAGTTTTCCCAGATCGTGCAGGTGATCGTCGCGCACGAACTCCTTCAGGTACCCCCTCCTTCGCAAAAGAATAACTGCGATCGCAACGGCAGCGACGCCCGTCATGAACATTCCGCTGAAGTTGTATATCCCGAAAATCGTGCTATACCAATGCGGTTCAAGCGACATGATCCAGTCCATGCTTGCGATCCAGAAGGTCAACGTAAAAACCACCGTAAAGATTGCGGCGTTCCTTCGATTGCGAAGAGTCAATTCAACATCACCGGAGATATCCTGATTTCGCGAGGTTCGAACAAGAAGAAACGTGCAGAAGGACCAGAGAACAACATAGAACGCAGTCCGGGCCGAAAAGAAGGGGATGTTAAGCCAGAACTCCTTCTTCTGCAAAAGCGTGTCAGACGCAACGGCTTCCGCGTGCGACCATTCATACAGAGAATGAACCCCGAGGAGAAGCAGAATCATCCAAAGACCACCGACGTAGACATTTGACGCCATTGCTTCCGGCACGCGCCGGATTGCAGTCAGCCATCCTGCATTCGAAATGTACGTCAGCGCAATAAGGAGACCGGCCGCCAGGCCGATCCCGACAACATAGTAGCCCGCCAGGAGGAGATTCGCCCACATGCGCTGCGGTTCCAGAAGAAGTCCAGCCACAACTATCGCCGCGCCTGCGGCGGAGAGCAGGACAAATGCCCGGAGAGTCCTTTGCGGAAACTCCATCGAGCCATCTCCGGAAAAAATGTTCCCGATGTGATCTTCGAATTGTTGTCTTGAATCCATGTTCATCCGCCTGTCATTTTCCGGATGGCCTCGCCGCCAACTTCGCCGCGCGCTCCTGGAGAGCCCGCACGCTCAGAATGATCATCCACCGGTCGTCGCGTCCGATCTGCGAAGCCAACGATGGCATGTTTCCCTTGCCATATGTGATCGTGTGGAACATTTGGCCGTCTTTCATGGCCACAATGTTTGGAGACACAAACGCCGGAGGCGGCGGAAATCCATATTTCGTCACCGCACCGTCACCCATTCCGGTTTCACCATGACACGGCTGACAGAAGGTTCTGTACAGTCGCGCCCCTCGATCAGCCACCTGGCTGCTGTCGGGCGAGAACGGATTCTTCAATTCCTCACCGGCACGTTTTGCATCTGCGTCCGACTTTTCATAGTGAAGAGGAAGCATACCACGGGGGATGGTTCCCTCAACCGGCGTTCGGAGAGTCTTGCCATCAGAGAAATTCAGATTTTGCGCGTAGGCATCATAGGGTACAGAGTACACCATCTCCGGAATGAACTGGTATCCGGGCCGGGCGGGATCTCTCTGTAATGCCCACGTTAGAACAGCAAGAATCAAGAGCACAAGCGCCAACCCGGCATTCCACAACCAGCGCATCATGGTTCTTCCTCCAGTCTCTCCTCCACTCTCACACAGTGAAATCGGCGGCACAATGCCGTTGTTCTCTCGAGGTCGAACGCGGCATCACGTTCCACAATCACCAGCACAAACCTGTCGTTGGTTGCCCTTTCATAGGACGCCGCAGGTTTCCGACCTGGACGAAGCCTGCTTATCAGCAGAAATGCTCCCACCGTACCGAGCCCGGCAAACAAAACGGTGATTTCAAATGTCACCGGCACAAACGCGGGTATGGAAGCAAGCGGCTTCCCACCGATATTAACCGGCCAATTGAAGGCCGATGTCCACACCTGAAACCATAGTTTGGCCGTGGCGCCGAGAAGTCCGAAGATCAGACATACCAAGGGAAGGCGTGACGGCTTGAGTCCCATGGCCTTATCCAGGCCGTGTACCGCAAACGGCGTATAGACGTCCCGGATCTCGTGCCCCTCCGCACGAACTGCCTTGGTCGCTTCCACGATATCACGTTCGTCTTCAAAGTGGGCAATAAACAATCGCCGGCTCATACGGCACCTCCGTGGACTTTCTCGCGCACATCGGTGGTAATACTCCTTGCTCTTTCCACATCGGATGCATGCGGACCGACCGACCTCGCCCGACCATAGGAAAGAACAGCCTTCACTTCACCGATAGCGATCATCGGAAGAAACCGCGAAAAAAGGAGGAAGAGAGTGAAGAAAAGTCCGAAGCTTCCAGTCAGTGTCGCGATTTCAACAAGTGTCGGCGCGTAGAAATCCCAGCTGGCGGGGAGATAGTCTCTCGTGAGGGAAATCGTGATGATCACGAACCTTTCAAACCACATCCCCACGTTGATCGCAAGAGATAAGATGAAGACAAAGGCAACATTGGTTCGCGCCTTCTTGAACCATAGCAACTGAGGGGACAGAACATTGCAGCTTACCATGATCCAGTACGCCCAGGCATATGGCCCGAACATTCTGTTAACAAGAGCAAACCGCTCATACTCGTTTCCCGAATAGAACGATACGAAAAGCTCCGTCAGATATGCCAATCCGACCATCCCGCCCGTTGCAATGATGATCTTTGCCATCGACTCGATGTGGTGCAAGGTGATGTACTCTTCAAACCGAAGAACCTTCCGGGCAATGATCATGAGCGTCAGCACCATGGCAAATCCCGAAAATACCGCGCCCGCAACAAAGTACGGCGGAAAGATTGTCGTGTGCCAACCGGGAATGACCGATGTCGCAAAGTCCCAGCTTACAATGGTGTGGACCGAAACGACAAGCGGCGTTGCAAGACCCGCAAGGAGCAGATACACCGATTCATACCGAAGCCACGTCCTGTTCGATCCATCCCAACCGAGGCTGAACAATCCGTACAGCTTTTTCTTCGCTTTCGAGAATGTCCGATCTCGCAGCGTGGCAAGATCCGGAATAAGACCGACGTACCAAAAAACCAGAGAAATTGTGAAATAGGTACCGATGGCGAACATGTCCCAGACAAGCGGTGAACGGAAATTCACCCAGAGTGGACCGCGGAGGTTCGGGTATGGAATGACCCAGAAAGCCAACCAGGGCCGGCCCATATGGATGATCGGGAACATCCCCGCGCAAATGACGGCAAAGATCGTCATGGCTTCGGCAGACCGATTGACCGAAGTCCGCCACTTCTGACGGAACAGAAAGAGGATGGCCGAGATCAGTGTTCCCGCGTGCCCGATACCGATCCAGAACACGAAATTCGTGATATCAAATGCCCACCCCACGGTGTTGTTCAGCCCCCACGTACCGATCCCTGTGAGCATCTGATACGTGACAGCCGCAATGCCAAGAAACAGCATCGAGGTACTAACCGCAAACGCCATCCACCACTCCTTCCCCGGAGTTCTGTCCAGCGGAGCGGCAACTTCCTCCGTAACATCCGAATACGATTTCTTCCCCAGAATCAGCGGAGTTCTGAGAACCGAAAGCCCATCAGCCATTGTGCTGTTCTCCCTTCGTTGAGGGACGGTTCCGGACGACGGTCATGTAGGACACCGAAGGTCTGACCTCCAGTTCCGCGAGAATTTGATATTGTCGCGGATCCTTAACCATAGCACTCACCCTGCTCGCGGGATCGTTCAGGTCACCAAACACGACAGCCCGGGCGGGGCAGGATTGTTGACATGCGGTCTGAATCTGATCATCACCAACCGGCACGGCCGTGCGTTTCGCTTCGATCTTTGCTTCCTGGATTCTCTGAACGCAGAAGGAGCATTTTTCCATAACACCGCGTGAGCGCACCGTCACGTCCGGATTAAGAACCATGTTCTCTTTTTGATTCTCTCTTGGATAGTCAAACCAATTGAACCGTCGGATCTTGTAGGGACAGTTGTTGGCACAATAGCGTGTCCCCACACACCGGTTGTACACCTGTTGGTTCAGTCCTTCAGCGCTATGTACGGTGGCTTGCACGGGGCAAACCGTTTCGCACGGGGCATTATCACAGTGGTGGCATAACATGGGCTGATGCACAACGTCCGTGTTGCCGTGATTCTCGATGAAGTAGCGGTCGATGCGCATCCAGTGCATCTCCCTGTTTCGAAGAACCTCATCCTTCCCGACTACCGGAATATTATTCTCGGCCTGACAGCTCACAACGCACGCTGCGCATCCCGTGCATGCATTGAGATCGATGACCATGCCCCAA
>JACQPU010000131.1 GCA_016207365.1 Ignavibacteriales bacterium
CATCAAAACGCCGATCAACAAGCACCCGGAGATGTTGACAGCGAGGTTCCCATACGGAAAATCCGGAGGGACGAATTTGTAGACGACCGCCGAAAGCCAATAACGGGCCGCCGCGCCCAGGCCACCGCCAAGGAAAACAAGGATGTAAGAGTTCACATGAATACCCGCATGGTGAATCCGTTCATGTCGTCAGCTGATCTGCTTCAGCTTTTGCAGGAGATTATTGACGTGAAAATCGATCCTCTTTGATTGGTCCGCACCGAGTTTCCCGAATCCTCTTAGTCGCTTGGACATACTGTCAACAAGAATGGCCCACAGGTGAGCGGTTTTCGATCCAATGATTTGATCCTCGGAACGGTGGGCGAGCCCAAGGTCAAGGTCCTCGACCATCCGGGCATTGGCTCTTCTCATTTCTGCAATCGCTTTCAGCAACCGTGCCCTCTCTTCGGGACTGTACACTCTCTCCAGTCGGATGGCTGTTGTCCGCGCGTCGCCTGCGGAAAGGACAGCCTCCATTTCATCAAGGGCGCGCTCGACGGCTTGCGCCGTAAAAGAGAGCCCCCTCCGGTGGTTTTCAGGGAGAATCACATCGTTGATCATGCATCCAGAGACAAAAAACTCCTGCTAAAAGGCAACTAACCTTGAGCAGGAGTCATCAATCCCGAAACGGGATGGTTGTTACAAGGCGAACTCCATCGCCAAAGATCAATATACGCTTCGAAATGAAAACATTCAATGAGCAACCATTGCGTGTCTTTCCCTCCTTTTTCCGTATCTTTATATCTTAACGATATGACATCAAAGCTTTTTTTGCTTCTCTCCCTTTTGTTCGTATCATTAACCGCTCAGGTGCATGTCACCACCATCGATCCCTCCCAGTGGGGACTGACACGGTTGGATGCCATCCGGCTCGGTCAGCTCTCGCTTGTTAACGCACCGCAAGGATCACGTCTGAATGTGCAGGCGCTTTATCCCAAAGGGTACTTTTCGAATGGGATGATTTCCGACGTGAATGAGGGCTGTCTTGAGGCAGCCGATTTCTCGTTGGCATTTATAAACAACCTCGGTGGATCGTATGCCGTGTTTGAATCTCCCCCCAGCGCGGCAACCTTCAGCCACCACGTAAATGGACGTGATCCTCTTGGACGCCTTGAGTACACCAAACAGAGCTCCGGATATTGCGGCCTCTGGATGCATTTATTCAATTCATTGTCCCCGAAAGAGGAGCGGGTGTATTTCGATGCAACGAGATTCGCGTCACTTCAGATCAGGGTTCGCAGCTACACCAAAAACGAACGGCTTCTTCTCAAAATCGCGGACGCGGCCTGGAACGAAGAACAGGATGCCGTTCTTGTCGGCGAGCTCGCATCGTTCCTGCCGGCAGGCCGAATCGACACCACGTGGCAGACGGCCGTCATTCCGCTGACGGCCCTTCCCCCCAACCTCGATCAATCCCGCCTCGCCACTGTTGCACTTGAAGCCGCGCGCGAAGGTAAAGGAATTGTGGAATTCTCTTCACTATCCTTTTGCACATCCACCGATGCGCGGCAGTTAAGGATTGAAGAATTGGAATTGACGAGGGCAGAATCCCTGGAAAAAGCGATCTGGGTATGGAATACTCGAGACTTAATCGAAAATCACCATACAGTGGATGAAATGACGAGTTTTCTCGGCACCGAACACGTTAACCATGTGTTTCTTGCCCTTCCATACGATCCGGATCACCCTCAAGCAAGTCAGGGAGTACCCATCGACGCCGCAACTCTCGGTCCGATCGTCCGGGCTCTGAATGCAGCAGGACACCGGGTGCATGCGCTTGTGGGGGACAAGGATTTCATAAGGCCGGATAAACGCCCTTTTGTTCACGCAACAATGGAGAACATCATCCGCTATCAGCAATCGGTACCTCCAGCGGAACAGTTTTATGGAATTCACCTCGACATTGAACCCTATCTCCTGCCCGGATTCGGAAGTATCCGCCAGTCACAGTTTCTTGAGAATCTCCTCAGAGTGTTCGAGATGTGTTCGACATTGGCCCGCAGCGCTCGGCTCCTCATTGGCGCCGACATCCCACCCTGGCTGGATGCTCCGAATGAATTGACCAACATGGCGATGGAGGTGCTGTGGAACGGACAGACAAAGCCCATGTATCAGCACATCATAGACATCATGGATGTTGTTGTCCTTATGAATTACAGGACAAAAGCTGAGGGTGAGGATGGGGTTGTTTTTCAGGCGCAGAATGAACTGCGATATGCAGAGGCGGCAGGAAAGAAGGTGTTTCTCGGACTGGAAACCATTCCTCTTTTCGATGAATTGTTGTTTGTGTTTCGCGGAAAACCGCGGACGGGAATGCCGATTGAAGAAAACGCCATTGTGATCGCCCCGGGACCCGAAACATTGGCGATCCTCGTCCCGAACAAGGCCCGAACGGAACTCAAAACTCTGTTGAAGGAGAAGAGAATATCAGAACAACACCTCCTTTGGTGGCCGGTTGAGCGAACAACCCCTGTGTCCGCGTCGCGGATTTCATTTGCTAACGGAGGCGGTTTGCCGGCTTTGAGGAAAACCATAGAAAAAGCGGAGCAGATTCTGCGCGGCTTTTCATCGTTCGCGGGGTTTTCATTTCACGATTACGAAAGCTACCGGGCTTTGATGGCTAAATGAGGGCTAATGCCCGGGCATCCTCTGGTTGAATTTGCCGTGAGGGAGAAAGATTTGCCGGCTCCATCGGCCCTCAAACCCATTCAATTACCGTTCCCACGGTTGGGTCAGAACCCAAAGGTCAGGGTCACAAATCCGACATGCGCGGCGAAGCTCGGTGCAAGATAACTACCCAAGCTAACCAAGCGGTTACCCCACCGGTTGTCCTGCGACGTGTCGCGCAGGTAGAACTCACTTCCCACCTGCTCAACCCATGGACCCGAGGGGTCCTGAACCCAGTCACGGATATGGTAGCTGCTGTAGACATAGTGGAATCCCAACCTCACACTTTCGAACAACCGATATTCAAGTGAGGCGTTCAACACGTACTGGTCGAAGTTTACCGTCCCTGGATCGTTGAATCCAAACTGGAAGGTTTCCCAATCGCGCCCAAGGTACACGGGGTCAGAGCCGTACCCACTGTAGTTGAGATCCATTTCGGCTCGAGAAAGACTGAGGTCTACGGTAAGCAGAAGGTTGGTCGGAATGATTTCATAGCCGAGACGCAGACCGACTGTGTTCGTAACTTCGTCCGTGACGGCCTTGTAAAGCCGGGCAGGATCGGTCCAGGGGCCGAGTTGTGTGGGAGTCTGGATGGTGGCATTGCTCGGTTCACGACGTTGGTTTTCATTGAACACCATTCCGCGCTGTGACGACGTGATTTCTTCCCGGTCTGCAAAGACCGTCAAGGTCCAGCGCTCAGAGGGTATGTACTGGACATTGAACGTGATATTCCGTCGGTTGTCCTCAAGCAGGCCGAGTTGTTGCCCGGGTGTGAGCGCGTTCGCATCCGCCGGGTTGGGCAAAGGAACCAGGGTTCCTGCAAAAGGGGCAACCTGCTCCACGTGCGAGTCGAAGTCGTCCTTCCGGTAGCGGTAGGAAGCGCTGACATCGAGATCTTCAAGGACAAGAAAGGTGCCGGCCAGTTTGAATTCATTCCGCTTGCGGTCTGAGACATCGTATTTGCGAAGATCGGGATGGTTGGCAAAGAGGAACTGTGGGTTATCCACTTCGTTGGCTGCACGAGCAAAAGTGTACCAGTAACTCTGGCTCGTCACATTGTAGTTGTATCCACTGCCCTTCCGGTCCCCATACAGGTACGCCGCCGACAGAGAAAGTCCTGCAAGAGGCCGCGTTCGTACGGAAGTGTCAAAAGTATTCTCACCCGTATTTGCCTCGCGGAAATCCCGATTGATGTTTTCCCTCGCATATCCCACGCCAAGCGTAGTCCGCCAGAAAAGGAAATAGTGCCTGAGATCAAAGCCGAATCTTAGCTTGTCATACGCATAAGCAAGGTTACGACGGTAATTCTTGTAATCAACATCGCCGTTGGTGCCTGCGACGTCTTGGGTGACATATCTCCAGTCGACAGTGGTGGTCATGTTGTCCAGTTTGTAGTAGCGGACGAACGAGCGCAGATTTATTGGACCGATGGGGTTGATCACGAAGTCAAGGTCAATCCGGAGCGTTCTCATTTCGGCGTCGGCCCTTTGTCGGGGCAACTTACGGGGGTCGTTCCAATTCAGGCCATCTCCATTGGCGCTGATATCTCCGCCAAGTGCACTAGCGCTGTAAGGACGCAACCGGTCATCCTGCCGCATAGAGCCAAATGCGGCAGTCGAAGTCAAGCGACTGTCAAAAGGCAGATCGAAACCGGCGGCAAGCGAGACGGTGTGAGAGAAGCTGTCGGGTGTGAGCGAACGCTGCCCGAAGCCCGATACATTTCGGGCAGTACCCGGGACTGTGCTGATAAAATCGACTCCTGCATCGGGCGTGAAATACATGTTCTCCCAGCGCAGGGTCCTCACATTGTTCTCGAACAACGAGAAGAGATAGCGCAATTGGGCCTGGAATCCATTCCCGACATAATCTGCTTTGGCGTGAATCTCGCGCGTGGTGTAATCCACGGGCTCGGGAAGCTGGACATTGAGAGTGCGAGGCGGCCGATCACCAATGGGACCATAAGTGTTTTTTGTACCGTCCTTCCGTTCGTGCAAATATTGCACGCGAAAGCTGAGCGACTCAATTGCGTGGAGATTCAGGGTCGTTACTGTTCGGTCGCGTTGAATGCCCTGGATGGTCGGTTGCAAATGGGTCTCCAGGTACTTTGCGATGAGGGCATCGTTAATCACCATCTGGTCGTTGGTTGGTACCAAGGAGGGCGTTCCGGTTGCGTCATTGCCGTCCTTGATGATAGGAACCTTTCCCGGAACGGTAAATAGTCCGCCTCCACGATAGACGTAGGGAGACATGGCCTTATTGCTCAGGCGATGCGGGGTCTGATTATGATCGATTGAGAGGCTCCAGCGGCTGCCGAAATCCTCCAAGCGAACAAGGATATGCTGATCATCCCGCAAGAGATTCTCCCCCTTGAAATCCAAGGACCTCCCACTCTTGGTATCCAAAGCGTTCAGCCGAAAATCGTAGATGTAGTAGCCGTCACGGAGATCACGATACTCATTGAACTTGCTTGAGTTTCTATTGAGATCGATCTTGCGCACTCCCGCCGTATGTTCTCCCGAGATTTGGGCCAGAGCCGGAAAGGCGGTCGAAAAGAGAAGAACGGCGGTTGCACAACACATTACTTTCTTCATTTGCGGTCCTCGCTATCTGGTGAATTTCGCACCGGAGGGGTGGTTGGAGCCGTGCACGGCTACGTGACAGTTGACGCAACCATTCCCATAAGGCGTGCTGACCCGATTGTAGCGATATTGATTGACATGTCCGCCATACTGATGGCAGCTCACGCAAAGCGAAGCGCTCTGGGTCACCAACAGATTTCTGTTATTTGAGCCATGGGGCTGGTGACACGTCAGGCAGTCCTCTCGTGCCGGCGAATGTTCCCAGAGAAAAGGGCCGCGCTTGTCCTGGTGACAGCTGTAGCAGGTTTCATTGACGGTCCCACCGACCATCATCACGCGGCTGGGAGATCCATGCACATTATGGCATGATGAGCAGTCAAGTTTGCCTTCCTGAATCGGATGATGCGAGGTCCTGCTCATCATTACCTTGACGTCGGTGTGACAATCGGAGCAGACGGCGAATTGATTTACCTTGGAGAGCGAAGCAGTGTGACTTCGCTTCTCCATCACCGTGTGGCATGAAACGCAACCGACATCGGCCGTTTTGTGCAGGCTCGTTTGCCAGTACATTCGATTACCGTCCTCATGGCATTGCATACAAACAGTCGAGAATTGTTCAACCGAGAATGTCAGACTCGCGTCCGCTTCCTCCACGTGCTTGCTCCGGGGACCGTGGCACGATTCGCAATTGCCGGCCCCATGGCTCCCGGTCGAGCTGAGTGCAAATAGCCGACCATGGGAAGTTTTCTCATATTTCGCGACCGATTCCTCATGGCAAGGCATGCACGCTTCCTTATCCCCCACAAACGATGCTCCCGCAAAGGCAGGATTCAACTTCACCCAATCTATCTCGCGGCGTTGAGGATCTGACTGCGACAAGAAAGAGGTTCCCATCAACATCACGAGAGAGAGGCAGAGCAGGAATACGGACGCAACCGCGAGCACGAGTTTTTTCATGTGCCTGTTGACCCTTTTTAAATTGATTGTTCAGAACTCAAGTCGGACGGCTCTTCGAGGCGCGAAATACGTGTTTCTTCGAATTGGCTAAAACATGTTTGAAGGTGCTCAACATTCCAGTTCTCCCTTGGGCGCCCAAAATTCCGTTGGAAGCCTCAACTATTGTGCCGTTGAAATAATGAATAACGACGGAAAAGAGAGGTTCCTTTTTCAACGCGCATTCTCACATTTCGGAAACCCCCAAGAGTCATTCTCACAATCAGGAATACAGCACAGGGCGATTGTCAGTTCTTTCTTCTTTGGTTGGAAGTTACAGTAATAACAACGGCCAATTAACGCTGCTGGGAACAAGGCCGGAATTGACGCGTGTTTCATATTCCGCTTCATGATGAATGTTCGTCAGACTATTCCCGAAGCGTCGGATGCTTCAAGTGATAGTTTGTCGCATCCTGAAACTTCTTCGCCACCGCTAACACAATCGCTTCGCCGAATAATTGTCCTATGAACGAAATACTGGTCGGCGTTCCTTCTTTTGTAAAGCCGTGCGGTAAGACCACGCAGGGATGACCGGTGAGATTCGTGAGCAGTAAATTGTTTCCTCCGAACGAAGGCGTCACATACACGTTGATATCCTTCATCAGATTCTGCATGTCCTGAATCAGGAGGTACCGAATGCGGTTGGCCTGAATGTATTCGACGGCCGGAATGAATCTCGCCGCACGGAAAACATTTGGCCATGCGTTCTTGATCTGTCGAACCAGCAAATCGTCGCGATTGGAGCGCGTCAGTTCGTCAAACGCCGCAGCAGCCTCCGCGGAAAGAATAAACGCAAGGTCGCTCACAGGATACCGTTTTGGGAGCTCGATGGGCACAAGCGTAGCTCCGAGAGATTGCAGGACGGCAAGCACGGAATCATTTGCAGCCTTGTGTGTACGGGCACTGTCAAATTCGGTCTTCAGAAATCCGATTCGCAGATCTCTCAGGTCCACATCCGCGGTGTAGTTGAACGGGGCATCGTAGAGCGATTGATCCATGCCGTCTGGACCGATTATGGCGTTGAATACGATTGCGCAGTCTTCCACCGTACGGCAAATCGGTCCGATCTTATCCATCGACCAGCTTAGTGCCATTGCCCCCGTGCGGCTCACACGTCCGTAGGTTGGACGAAGGCCCGTTGTGCCGCATCGCGTAGATGGCGACACAATGGAACCCCAGGTTTCTGTGCCGATCGCAAAGGCAACAAGTCCGGCCGCCGTTGCGGACGCCGAACCCGCAGAGGATCCACTCGATCCCTCATCATAGTTCCACGGATTGCGTGTCATTCCGCCAAACCAGACATCACCCCAGGCAAGGGCGCCAAGGGTAAGCTTGGCAACAAGCACGGCACCTGCCTCTTCTAATTTCTTCACAACAACGGCATCCTCGTTGATCACCTGATCTTTATAGGGCATCGCACCCCACGTAGTGTTGTATTTTTTCGTTGACAGAAGATCCTTTACTCCATACGGAATCCCGTGCAACGGTCCGCGATAGTTGCCCGCCGCTATTTCCCGGTCGGCCCGGCGGGCCTGCTCGAGAGCGAGGTCTTCTGTGAGTGTCACAACGCATTCAAGCTTCGGTCCGTATTTCCTGAATCGGTTCAGGTACATTTGTGTAAGCTGCTCGGACGTAATCATGCGACGACGAATCATCTCTCCGAGCTCCCGCACCGAGGCAAAAGCAAGCTCTTCAAGGTTTTTCGGTACCGAGCTCACCGAAACCGGACTCCACCGCGGCTCGCGATGCTCCGTTTCAAACGCAAATCCCGCGGGGATAGGATCAAATTGAAGTGCCGGAGGGATCGGGTTCGGCAGAGGCATCGCCCTGAGAGCATCATAACTTTTACGCTGCTCCTCAAGCGATTCAATCATCGAATCCCGTTCGACTTCAGTAAACTGCAGGCCAATGACGGACTCAGCGCGTTCGATCGTTTCTTTTGTAATAACAGGAGATTTTGGGTCCTCTCCTGTAAATCCTCCCATCAGGGTGAATATTGCAAGGATGGAAATCCAGGCTGGAATCCAGCGTCTCATAGGTGCCTTCCTTTTGAGTGATCAGTAATACCAAATAAGGTAGTAAATCACGTAAATCCATGAAAGCAGCCAATGGATGATCGCCAGAAGATGGACTGATTTGCCGTCCGGCTGATGACAATAGCCAGAGCTGTACGAAAGCTGATCCCGCTCTCTGCCGAGAAAGCGAAAAGCCGCCTTGACGAAAGCGGCTTTTCAATTGTGCACAAACGAAAATTGTTTGAAGCTTCTTGTCTTCAGAATGCCCCAAGGAACAAGTGAACGCTAGTCCCACCTGCCGGGGATCGCAGCGCCGCACTTGAAACATTTCCCGTTGACAAGCCGGTTTTGGCGGACATGAAAACCCCATCGCTCGATGAGCGTTTCATGGCATGAGGGACAGACCGTGTTTTCGAAGGGTCCTGTCTCTCCGGGCCTGTTGCCCGCATAGACAAACCTTAGTCCAGCGCTGTATCCGATCTCCGCTGCTCGGATGAGACTTGATGACGGCGTGTCGTCAGGATCCGTCATTCGGTAATCTTTATGGAACGCCGTTACATGCCAAGGAATGTCGGGTGAAACCGACGCCAGAAATTCGGCAATATCCTTCAGCTCATCATCGGAATCGTTGAAACCGGGGACAATTAACGTCACGACCTCGGTCCAGATATTTCGGTCATGAAGCATCCTGATTGTCTCAAGCACATTTTTCAGCACGCCTCCCAACTGGGCGTACGCTTTCTGCCGGAAGCCTTTGAGGTCCACTTTGTAGAGGTCAACCCACGGCTGGAGATAATCCAGCACCTCGGCGGTGCCGTTTCCGTTTGAAACATAGGAAGTCACGAGACCTACTCGGCGGGCAAGCTTGAAAATCTCGACGGCCCATTCGCTCGTAATAAGCGGCTCGTTGTAGGTGCTTGTCACAATCTTTGCCCGATGTTTCAAGGCAAGGTCGACAAATGCCTCGGGAGTCATCGCGTCCGGAGACGACCCCGCGACCGGATCCCGCAAAGCCTGCGAGGTGACCCAGTTCTGGCAATAGGAACAATGATAATCACAACCCAGCATGCCAAAACTCAATGCTTTCGAGCCGGGATATGCATGGAAGAAGGGCTTTTTTTCAACGGGGTCCAATTGCAGAGCGGCAACATACCCCCAGGGAACTCTCAGCTCGCCGTCACGATTGAACCGAACGCGGCAAATGCCGTCTTTTCCCGGGGGAATCTTGCAGCGGTGACCACAGGCATAACACCGCACCCAGGAATCCGGCATCTGTTCATAGAGTTCACC
>JACQPU010000132.1 GCA_016207365.1 Ignavibacteriales bacterium
CATCCGCCCCAATATTAAAGCATTGCAGCCCTACCGCAGCGCCCGGCAGGATTTTACCTCCGGAATTCTCCTCGACGCCAACGAAAATGCCTTTGGCAGCCCGGTCTCAGTCGACGGAATCACCCTAAACCGTTATCCTGATCCCTCTCAAATTCAGCTTCGAAGACGGATCGCCCAGATAAACGATGTAGACCCGGAACAAATCTTCGTTGGCGTCGGGTCCGATGAAATCATTGACTTGTTAATCAGATTATTTTGCCAACCCGGTGGAGATTCCGTCATCGTGCTCGCCCCGACCTACGGTGTTTACAGGGTTGCAGCTGAAATCAACGATGTTCGAGTTAATCCTGTCTTGCTTACTGAAAGCTTCGAAATCGACGTTCCAGCAGTAATGCACAATGTTTCCTCCCGAACCAAGATGGTCTTTTGCTGTTCACCGAACAATCCCACTGGAAACCTCTTACGCGCACAGGACATCGCCGCGCTCTGTCGCCGGACTGAGGCAATCATTGTCGTCGATGAGGCATATATCGATCTCGCTCAAGCTCAGTCCCTGTGTCACTCTGTTCCTGAATACCCCAATCTCGTTGTTCTCCGCACCCTCTCCAAGGCTTGGGGCCTGGCCGGAATCCGCTTGGGATATGCCATTGCCAATGAGCAGATCGTAAGCTACCTCCTGAAAATTAAATCGCCCTACAACATCAACGCGCTCACGAGCGAATATGCTCTGAAGGCTCTGGACAATTGGGAGACGGTTGAACGAACGGTTTCTCTGGTTATTAAGGAGCGAAACCGGCTGTCAAAGGAACTCTCAGGCCTGAGAGAGGTTACCGCGGTCTTTCCATCCAGAGCAAACTTCCTCCTGGTCCGGTTTGCAGACGGATACTCGGTGTACAACGAACTCGCCAACCGGGGAATCATCGTCCGTTACCGTGGAAATGAACCCAACCTCGAGAACTGCATTCGAATTACGGTCGGTACTCCGCAGGAAAACAACCTCCTCTTGCTGACTCTCAAGGAGATGCCGCAATGAAGGTCGTTTTCCTCGATCGCGATGGGACCCTGATCGCCGAACCGCCGGATAAACAGATCGACTCCCTCGACAAATTGGAACTAATTCCGGGTGTCGTGGCAGGACTTCGGCCGCTGGTCGAGGCAGGCTTTGAGCTCGTTATGGTCACCAATCAGGACGGGCTCGGAACAAAATCTTTCCCCCGGGAGAGCTTCGAAATGCCCCAGCAAAAGCTTCTCCGATTGCTTGAGGGGGAGGGGATTCGCTTTAATTCGATCTTTGTCTGTCCCCACAGGCCGGCTGATCAATGCAATTGCCGGAAACCGAAAACGGGAATGATTACAGAATTTCTTGCTCGTAACCGGATCGATTTGGCAAACTCGTTTGTTATCGGCGATCGTGAAACGGATGTCGAGTTCGCGAAAAACCTGGGTTGCCGAAGTGTCCGACTGCTGACAGGCGAAGAGGCCTCGAATGCAGATTACGCGGCAACCAGCTTTCGAGACGCCTGCAGATTCGTTCTCCGCGGCAACCGCTCGGGGTCTCTGCGGCGCAAGGCAAACGAAACCACGATCGACATACGGATCAATCTGGATGGCACGGGTACATACAACGTTCACACGGGTATCGGATTCTTCGACCACATGCTGACGCAACTTTCAAAACATTCTCTCATTGACATGGATATCTCGGTCAAAGGCGATCTTGATGTCGACGAGCATCACACGGTCGAAGACACCGGACTGGCGCTTGGAAGTGCAATACTTCAGGCTCTCGACGACAAAAAGGGGATCGAACGGTACGGATTTCTGCTTCCCGCACGCCTGCCTGACCGGCACGCAGGCCGGGGTGCCGTTCTTCAAAAGCTGTTTGGCGGACGGACGGATTGGCATGTAGGCGTGCCCATGGACGAGTCACTTGCGAAGGTTGCACTCGATATTGGGGGACGGCCATACTTGTCGTTCGAGGGGCGCTTTGAACGCGAACGGGTTGGCGAACTGCCAACGGAGCTTGTTGAGGATTTCTTCCGCGCATTCGCCGACGGGCTCCGGGCGAACCTGCACATCTCGGTGGAGGGACGGAATGACCACCATAAGATCGAAGCAATCTTCAAGTCCGTGGCCCGGGCATTGAAACAGGCTGTTTCGCTCGACGGACGTGCGCCGGACATTCTTCCCACTACCAAGGGAACCTTATGATCGGAATCATAGATCACGGCGCGGGGAACATCCGATCGCTCAAGAATGCCCTCAACAAGCTTGGAGCTCAATTCATTATCTCCAATAATGTCGACGAGCTGAAGGATGCACGGAAACTCATTCTTCCGGGTGTCGGAGAAGCGCGCACGGCCATGGAATCGCTGGACCAGAACAGAATCACGCCCTGGCTTAAGACCGTCAGGGTGCCGTTTCTCGGAATTTGTCTCGGGATGCAGCTGATGTACGAACAATCCGACGAACGTAAAACACCGTGTCTCGGAATTCTGCCTGGCGAGGTTCTTCGATTCACTAATTCAGCTCTAAAAGTCCCCCACATGGGATGGAATCAGGTCCGCGTGAGGTCGCCCAACGCCCTTTTCTCCGGACTTGGTAATAACGAATTCTTCTATTTCATCCATTCGTACTTTGCTCCCGTTGGATCCCAGACTTTCGGAGTTACCGAGTATGGCAGAAAATTCTCAGCCGCGGTAATCAAAGACAATTTCTACGGTGTACAGTTTCATCCGGAAAAATCCGGAGATGTCGGACTCCGATTGCTCAAGAATTTCATTGACCTATGGTAATCTATCCTGCAATTGACATCTACAA
>JACQPU010000120.1 GCA_016207365.1 Ignavibacteriales bacterium
CTATTGCTTCTTCGGCGTAATTTCGTCATTATACTATCTTGAAATCGCGGCAATTCCTTTTCAATTGCTGTATTTTGCCGGTTTCAGCTTTGTTTCAACGCTTTCCATCAGGCACGCCTTGCGCGCGCGGAAAATCCGCCACAACAATCCTGTGGAATGAACGAGACGCTCGAACAACAGATCCAGGTCCTCGAAAAACACATCGCCGCGGAACCTCAGTCGTCCCTCTTTGCCCGACTTGCTGGTTGCTACCTTGAAGCCGGGCGTTCACAAGAAGCCCTGAGCGTGTGCGACACTGGCCTTGCTCATCATCCGTTCTACACGACGGGACATCTCATCAAGGGCAAGGTGCTCCTCGCCCTGAATATGAGGTCTGAAGCCCGCAGGGAATTCGAGTTTGTTCACGAGATGCTTCCGCACAACGAGGCCGTCGAGCGCCTCCTTGCGAGTATTCCTCCCTCACCCGACGAATCCCTCGTTGCACCGGCAGAACAACAGGAATCCCCGCCGCCCGAAGCCGATGCTGAACTCCGGACACCAGCCGAGGAAACGTTTGTACAGGAGCCACTAAGCCCCGAGGCTTCTGCCGACCAATTGCTTTCTCAATTCACTGAGAAGCAGACTTCGGGGCCGGCAGCAGCGGAAGAACCGGCTCCGCAAGAATCAGCAATCTTCGAACAGCCGGTTGTCGAGACACAACCACCTGAACAATCCTTTGTCGAACAAGCTCCTCCCGGACAATCCGAGGATGTTTTCGGGATTTCAGCTGCAGAAGGCATCCCGGCCGGACAAGAGCCGCCCGAGCCTGCCGCAGAGCAAATACAGGAGCGGATCCCACCTCAACCGAGCGAATCTTTCGAAGAATTCAGCGAGAGAAAGAGGGTAGAATTGTTTGGTTTGGAAAACTCAATGTCGCTTGAGGAATATCTGGGGGAAAAGAGTAACGGCACCCCATCACAACCTGTGGCGGAATCGCCTTCTGCCGAAACACCACCCGCTGAAGATCCGTTTGCAGCTCTAACACAGTACGAAGAGCAGCAGTCTCCGGCCACGCCCCTCGTTAC
Organism: Ignavibacteriales bacterium; assembly: GCA_016207365.1. Lineage (GTDB taxonomy): Bacteria > Bacteroidota > Ignavibacteria > UBA10030 > UBA10030 > JACQPU01. Next base: position 1,065 of record JACQPU010000120.1, read on the forward strand.
ACCTGAAGAAACCGTCGAAGACCCATTTGCGCAATTACATCAAGCGGTTGAAGAGCAGCCGGAAGAAACGAAAACATCTGTGGAAGTACGTGCCGAAGAGCCGAAGGATCATATCGAGGAACTTGCGGAAAAGCTCAAAGATGCAAAAAAGATAACCCCGGTGATCAACCTGTCGGACCACACCATCACGCCCTCCAGCGAGGCCGACACGCCGTCTGGTACCGGCTTCGTGACGCCGACACTCGCCGAGATTTACGCGAAGCAGGGATGGTATGAAGATGCGATCAAGGCTTACAAGACCCTGGCGGCAACCAAGCCGGCCGAGCGGGAAAAGTACGAAAGCCGCATCCGCGAATTGGAGGAGGAGAAGAAGAAGCAGGAAGGCGGATAACAAGAGAAAGTGCAAAAAACAAACCCCGTCAATGACGGGTTTTTTGTTGTTGCAAACAACGAACCTTATTTCACGGCCCGGACAAGTCTGGTCAGCTTGGATTTCTGATTGGCCGCCTTGTTTCGATGAATCACTCCCTTTGCCGCCAAACGATCCAGGTACTGCACAGCGGTCTTCAGCGCAATTTCTGCTTCCTTTTTTTCTTTTGCCGAGCGCACTTTCTTGATCAACGTTTTCATGCGCGAAAGCCGCGCTTTATTGCGAACCTTGCGGCGGGCGTTCTGACGAATTCTCTTTTCGGCGGATTTGTGCTGCGGCATTTCGTTCTCCTGGCGTTCAGTCTTTGAGTTCTTCAGTCCTCAATATCGGAAAAAGACGCCTTATTTCCAACGAGTTTTTCATGGCTGCTGCCGCTGGTCCTTCGTGATATCCTCTGTCAATTCGCGAACAAAGGCCCGCAGGATTGCCGCGGTCGCTCCCCAGATCTCGTTTGTTCCATAGGTGTAAAAATACACGTCTAATTGTTTCCCATCACGAGTGAACTGCTGAACGCGCTCATTTCGAGGATTGAGGAAAAAGGAAAGAGGGACTTCAACAATTTCTTCCACTTCCTGAAGGCTCCGCCTGACATTTGGCCGCATTTGTGTAAATCCCAGCACGGGAGTGATTCTGAATCCGGAGGGCGTCCAGCCATCGTCAAAAAGCCCAAGCACCTCAACGGAAGGCGCCGACAAGCCAATCTCCTCCTCGGCTTCTCTCAGTGCCGTGGCAACAATGTCCGCATCTCCGGCATCCATCGCACCACCAGGGAAGGAAATCTGCCCTTTATGATGCTCCACCTCATTCGATCGCTTCGTCAACAGTACCCACAGCTCGTTTTTTTTTCGGAACAGGAGAATGAGTACACCCGCGCGCATTAAGTCCACGCGATCAATTTCTTTTCTTTTCCGGTTTCGGAGAAAATCCCGTATGCGATGAGGTTCAATGTTCATCGTTTCACTTCTTACTTCTCACTTCTTACTCCTTACGTCTTCTCCCTTCCGTCCCTTTTCATTGCCTTTCTACCATCATCTCCGTAAATTGTCTATCCATGATCGGCCCTTCCGAAACGCCGCCACGCCAGAGTCCCTCCCGCAGCTGGATGGGCATATTGACCCTCGTTATTCTTCTTGCACTCCTCGCGGGGTTCTGGCGCTATTCCGAAAATCTCATCGAAACCCTCGACCATCAGGCCTCGCTCCTCCGCCAAAACGAGGAGGTGCTTGGAATCATCGGCAGCAAAAACACGAATCTTGTTCGGCTTAGTGGGATAGCTCCGTATGTCGATGCACATGGGAAACTCGTTATCGACACTGAAACCGGAGACATTGCAGTGTATGTTCAGGGTGTTCCCCTCACTTCATTAACAGAGCGATACTGCGTCTGGTATGCGAGCAACGCAGAAGTTCTACGGGTTGCGGAGTTTTCGCATGACGACACTACGCGTGCAAATGGAGCGTGGAACATTGGAACGTTAGGCCGTGTGCAAGCAAGGAGCGGCTCGTGGAGCATGACGCTTGAGCCCGGGGGCAATCAGCCGCGACCAGCCGGACCCGTTGTTCTAGGCGGAACGGCGCGCTGACAGGGATAGAATCACGCGTATTCGAGGGCTTGCGCAAAATCTCCAATCAGATCCTCCACCCCTTCGACCCCCACAGAAATCCTGATCATACCGTTTGTCACCCCGTGCCTCCGGAGCTCATCGCCGTTCATGTGAACGTGCGATGAATAGACCGGAATGCTCACCAGGGTTTCAACTCCGCCTAGCGACATGGCATTGACAACGACCCTCAGATGGTCACAGACTGCCACTGCGGCATCCAATGGGGCAGCGGTGCGTTTGTTCCGAACTTCAATTGTAACCATTCCTCCGAATCCCGTCATCTGTTTTGCCGCAATTACATGTGCCGGATGTGATGGCAAGCCCGGATAGATCACCCGCGCCACGCTCGGATGGCGCTCGAGCGCTTTCGCCAGAGCCAGTGCATTTTCGTTTTGCTTCCTGACGCGGAGTTCAAAGGTCTTCAAACTCCGAAACAGCAGATACGCCGCAAACGGGTCGGCACACCCTCCATGGTATTTGGCCACGGTTTTTACCCGCCCCAGGTATTCTTTGTTTCCGAGCACGACGCCCGCAACAATGTCGCTGTGTCCGCAAAGGTACTTTGTGGCACTCTCGACAATGGCATCCACTCCTGCGGCCAGGGGGTCCTGATTGACAATGGTAGCAAACGTGTTGTCGATGATCAGAAGGAGCTTATGCCCGGCCTTTTTTTCGCCTTTCCTGGTGTGCTCAACAATCGCTTTCATGTCTACGATATCGAGTGTCGGATTCGTCGGTGTTTCAAAATACACGATTTTGGTTTTCGGTGACACCAGAGATTCGATGGCTGCAAGATTCTCCGAGTCAACATATTTCACGGTGATTCCCGATTTTGGGAGCTCATCCCGGAAGAAGCGGTAAGTACCCCCGTAAAGCGCGGGCGTACTGATGATCTCATCGCCCGAGGATGCAGTTGCAAACACCGCCGTTGATATCGCCGCCATCCCGCTGGCAAACAGAGCAGCTTCCTCGGCACCCTCCATCAGGGCCAGCTTTTCCTCAACATCCCTGATGGTCGGATTATGGTACCGGGAGTACACGTATACAGATGGATCGCCCGATGCGTACTTGACGGCGTCATCCGAAGACTCAAAGCGGAAATTTGAAGTCTGATAGATTGGCAGTGACACGGGACCCTTGAACGGATACAGCTTCCTTCCATGGATGGCCCGTGTGGAAAGACTGAGTGTCATTGGGTTGATGTCGGCCATAATTGTCCCTATGGTAAATCCTGATTTGAATTGTGAACCGCGAACGGGAAACTGTCTTGTTGTGCCAAAATACCTAAAACGTCGGAAGATTCAAATACCAGGGCACATTGCTTCACTCAGGTTTTTGCAATACCTTGATGCGCACGGGGAGTCATGACTCGGCGGTTTATTTCAACCTTAAAAGTTGGCGGTCTTACGCTCGCCGGAACAGCGCTTGCTCTCGGTCTGTGGATAGGCGTTGAGTTTATTGCGCTTCGGGGCGAAACACCGGCAATCACTGGCGAGAACGGCCAGAAACTCACACGAAGCATTGCGACACTGGAACGGATCAAGCTTGGCGGGATCGAACAGTACGTGCTGATCCGGGGAACCGATTCAACGAAACCGCTCCTTTTGTTCCTCCATGGCGGACCAGGAATGCCTGTCATGTACCTCGCCCATGCGTTTCAGCGCGATCTGGAGAATTTCTTTGTCCTCGTGCACTGGGACCGCCGCGGAGCCGGAAAATCATACGGGGCTTGTGTCCGTTCCGATTCCCTTACCCTTCGGCAAACTCTCAACGACACATTTGAGCTCACAGAACACCTCCTGACAAGGTTTGGTCACCACAAGTTGTTCCTTGTTGCTCATTCGTGGGGTACCCTCCTTGGGCTCCTAGCCGTAAAGGAACATCCGGAGTACTATGCAGCGTACATCGGAACAGGACAACTCAGCGCAGACTCCCTTCGCAGATACCTCGTTCAACGCCGGTTTCTCTATAACATGGCAAGGGCATATGGGGACAATGATCTGATTGAATGGCTCATAGGTGGCGGCCCTGTGCATGAAGATGATCTCTTCCGTTATGGAGGAGGACTTCAGGGTGCGCGTAGTTTTATGCCGATTCTTCTCACGGGCCTTCGTGCCCCTGAATACGATCTGTTTGATGCTCTAAACGTTCCGCGCGGAGCTTCTTTTGTAGCAGAGCGAATGAAGGATGACATGAACGGGCGCGATTTCGAAAAGCATCTCAGAGTGTTCAAGGTTCCGATATATTTCTTTCTTGGCCGGCACGATTACATAACACCATCAGTTCTTGCGGCTGAATATCTGGGCTCTGTCCGTGCTCCGCTCAAACAGCTTGTATGGTTCGAATACTCTGCACACTTTCCGTTTTGGGAAGAACAACGGAAATTCACGGCCGAAATGATTCGCATTCAAAACGATGTCACAGCTTTCCAGATCCGACATTCGGCAGGATTAGATATCCCAATCACGAACTGACACATATTTCAGGGTAGATTCCATGTTTCTTGGACACTTTGCCGTCGCCCTGGCCGCAAAGAAGGCTGTCCCGAAGGTTTCCCTCGGGACTATGATTCTCTCAACCTCGTTCATCGATCTGTTGTGGCCCTTGTTTCTCATTCTTGGCCTCGAACACGTGCGTGTATCACCAGGAATAACAGTTGCGACACCGCTTGATTTCTACGACTACCCAATCACTCACAGCTTGGCGGCAGTTTTTGGCTGGTCATTTCTCGTTGGGGGAGTGTACTGGTTTGTCAAAAAACAATTGAAAGCAGCGCTTGTTGTGGGAGTCGGCGTGCTGAGTCACTGGGTCCTTGACTTCATCGTGCACCGGCCCGACCTTCCTCTCGTTCCAGGAACGGATCTTCGTGTGGGGCTCGGTGTGTGGAACTCACTTCCCGCCACCATCGCACTTGAAGGGCTACTGTTGGCTGGCGGTGTCCTTCTCTACATAACAATAACGCACTCGGTCAATCGGACCGGCGTTGTCAGTTTCTGGTCTCTGATTGCGTTTCTCATTATTGTTTTCCTCGCAAATCTTTTGGGTCCGGCTCCCCCGGACACCCCGGCTCTCGGCTACGTTGGCCTGAGCATGTGGCTCTTCGTCGCCTGGGGATACTGGATAGACAGGAACCGATCCGTCGGCGAAGCCTCACAGTCATGAGCCCGGTACCACTTTGTTTTCAGTGAAATGTTTTTTAATTATTGAGGATAACAGGGACTTTCCCGGGGAACGATGGCGAGAATTCTCGTAGTAGAAGACGAAAAAACACAGCGGCTCGTGATCTTGACCATGCTCAAAGCCAATGGGTTTGAAGCCATTGGGGCGGAAAACGGAGCCGAGGGAATCGAATTGGCGCGCCTTCATACGCCGGACCTTATTCTGAGCGATATCCACATGGAGCAGGGTGACGGGTACAGCATGCTCAGCGCCATTCGCAACGACCAGGCGACTGCAACAATCCCGGTTATTTTCATAACGGGAATGGCCGATCTGCAGGTAATGCGTCAATCGATGCAGCTTGGTGCTGATGATTTCATCCCCAAGCCATTTTCACAGGAGGAACTCCTCGCCGCGGTTAAAACGCGCCTTGACAAACATCAGAAACTCTCAGTTCAAGCCTCAAAGAAACTCGAGGAACTCCGCGCCTCAATGTCCATCACCGTTCCTCACGAAATGCGCACTCCCCTTAATGGAATCCTGGGCTATTCTGACATCATGAGGAAGCAGTTCGACGATCTCGAACCGCTTGAAGTGGGAAGGATGGCTGAGCGGATTTACAAGAATGCCAAACGGCTGGAGCGACTTGTCGAGAATTACCTGCTCTATGCACAGATGGAAATCCAGAAATCCGACCTGCACATCAAGGCCGACCTGTTCGATGCGGAGACGCCACATGCAGAAAAAACGCTCGAGCATGTTGCTTTGCAGAAAGCGGGAGATTTCGGGCGTTCGGCCGATCTGGAATTGCAGCTTTCCCCCGGGAGAGTCTCGGTTTCTCCAAAGTATTTCTCCAAGATTTCCGAAGAGCTTATAGACAACGCGTTTCGGTACTCCAAAACGGGCACACCTGTTGTTGTGCGGACGGAAACCAGAAACAGCCTGTTCTTCTTCTCTATTACTGACTACGGCAGGGGAATGACCGCTGAGCAGATCTCACAGATCGGTGCTTTTGTGCAATTCGAGCGCCATATCTATGAGCAACAAGGGCAGGGGTTGGGATTAACTGTAACGAGACGATTAGTGGAGCTGCATGGGGGGACGATGGAGATCACAAGCGAATACGGGCACGGAACTACTGTTTCAGTCACCCTTCCTTAAGACGTTCAAAACCGAAACCAATTCTCTACTGAATTCTTTTCAGGCGACATATCCAACCGATGAAAGAATTCATTCCGGTGTGAATCATACCTGTAGTCTTTTTCCCACTCTCCCGCGCGGGATCCAATTTCCTTTAACGCACTAACAATGAAATCGATTTCCCCATCGGTCGTGGTTGGATGTACGGAAATTCTCACCCATCCCGGCTTCATGGAGAGGTCACCGTGGTCAATCCTGTCGGTAATGCGTTTTGACTTGTATTTGTCAACGTGCAACAGATAATGTCCGTATGTTCCCGCACAGGAGCATCCCCCGCGGCTTTGGATGCCAAAATGATCATTGAGCAACCGGACGACAAGGTTATAGTGGATCTTTTCGAAATAGAATGAGATCATCCCGAGGCGACGGCGGAGATTCGGGGCAAGGATTACAAGCCCTGGAATCGCCTCCAACCCCCGAAGGATCCGCTCCACGATCTCATCTTCGCGCCCTCGCATTGTTTCCAAACCCATTTCTTCTTTAAGCCGTACTGCGAGGCCGGCTTTGATCGCCTGGAGAAATCCCGGGGTCCCGCCATCCTCCCGCTCCTCGATTTCCGGCTTGTACCGGTACCTTCCCCATGGATTGGTCCACAGAACCGTTCCACCACCAGGTTGATCAGGGGATTTCAAGTGATATAATCTCGAATTGAAAATCAGAACACCGGATGTTCCGGGTCCCCCAAGGAACTTGTGAGGCGAAAAGACGATCGCATCAAGCTGTTCGAGGGGATTGTCCGGGTGGATATTGATGGGTACATACGGTGCAGACGCCGCGAAATCGATGAAGCAGATCCCATCGTGTTCATGCATCATACGCGCCATCTCACGATAAGGGGTTTCCACTCCGGTCACATTCGAGCAGGCGGTGAATGCCCCTATCTTGAACTTCCGCGTCTTGTATTTTTGAAGGAGATGATCAAGATCTTCAAGGTCGACGAGGCCGTCACGCGTAGGCTTGATGACCACAACGTCGGCAATGGTCTCGTACCACGTTGTGTGGTTGGAATGATGCTCCATATGCGAGACAAAGACCACAGGACGATCATTCTCTTTCAACTTGACGGCTTTTTCAAACCGCTCCGGAATTTTAAGGCCCAGGATTCTCTGAAGCTTGTTCACCGCCGCCGTCATTCCAAAACCGACATGAAGCAATACATCGTCCGTTGCCGCATGGACATGGTTCTTGATGATTTCGTGGGCGTGCTGATAGGCGCGCGTCATCGAACTGCCGGTGACGCTCGATTCCGAATGCGTATTTCCCACAAAGGGCCCAAACCGCTCCACCAGCGCCCGTTCTATCGGTCCGTACAACCGGCCGCTCGCCGTCCAATCCGCATAGACAAGACGCTTCTCGCCGTACGGCGTTCGGAATGTTTGATCGCAACCGACAATGTTTCGCCGGAAACGATCGAATTCCTGCTCGAGGGCTCTCTGTGTATTCGCCGCGTACGTCATCGAAGATTCCAGAATCCTTTTGCAAGATAGAACCAGCCCGCCAGAAACGCCAAACCGCCCAACGGGGTGATTAACCCTAGCCACCTGGCATCGGTCAGTCCCACAATGTACAGACTTCCCGAAAATAGTGCAATACCGGCCACGAAGGCCCAACCCGACTTCACGAATTCGCGCCGCTCGTACTTGTCCAAAGCCCACCCCGCCACAATGAGCGCAAACGCATGATACATCTGATACCGGACGCCGGTTTGCAGAACGTTCAGCGCTTCGGGAGTCAGTGAGTCCCTCAGGGTGTGAGCGCCAAACGCTCCCATGATCACGCCAATGAATCCGAAGATCGAACCGATCACAAGCAGGGTTTTGGACATGACAACCGGGCTTCTTTTCTTAGGTCCCTTTTCTGTGCACCATCGTCGTTGATGCCTGCGCAGTCGGCAGGATGATGACTTCCGCAACCTGGACATGCGGGGGACGGCTTGCACAAAACACCACAGTGTCCGCGACGTCGTCAGGCTCCAGGGGTTTGAGATTCTGATATACCACCTTCGCTTTTTCCTCGTCACCCCGGAATCGCACCTTGCTGAATTCTGTCTCCACCAACCCCGGGTCCACGGTGCACACACGCAATGGTGTGTCGACCAGGTCCATGCGCAAGCCCTTCGTCAGGGCATCCACCGCGTGTTTCGTGGCACAGTACACATTTCCTCGCGGATACACTTCGTGCCCTGCAATCGATCCGATATTGATGATGGTGCCCTTGCCTCGCTTCACCATTCCCGGAATGACTTCACGGCTTACGTAGAGAAGTCCCTTCACATTGGTGTCGATCATTTCCTCCCAGTCTTCGCGCTTCCCCTCGTGCAGTTTATCAAAACCTCGGCTAAGCCCCGCGTTGTTAACAAGCACATCGATAGCCTTCCACGCCGACGGAAGATCCCCTATCGTCTTTTTCACGGCTGCATGGTCCCTGACATCAAGCTGAAAAACAACCGCGTTCGTTCCATGCGCCTTCTTCAGGTCTTCAGCAAGCTTGCTAATGAGATTCTTGCGGCGGGCGGTCAATATGAGTCGCGCACCGGCTTCTGCAAACTTCACCGCGCATGACTTTCCGATACCGCTGCTGGCGCCGGTGATCAGCACAATCGAATCGTTCAGAGACATGAGGTGTCCTTTAATACAACAGAAGTTCTTTCAGTTTTTCATGCAACCGATTGGACGCAAGGAACTGTTTTTCAAGACGTTGGTTGAAAGGTACGGGCGTGTCCATCGATCCCAGACGCATTACAGGGGCATCCAGGAATCTGAAGCACTCTTCCTGAATTGCAGAAGCAATCTCGCCGCCAAATCCTCCGACAAGCGTATCTTCGTGCAGAACCAGACACTTACCGGTCTTTCGAACAGATTCAAAGACGGTGTCCCGGTCCCACGGCAGAAGGGTCCTTAAATCGACGATCTCTGCGGACGCACCGGAAGCGCGGGCCGCGTCGAGGGCCCAGTGAACACCAAGGCCGTAGGTGACGATCGTGACATCCTCACCGTTCTGCACAACGGACGCCTTTCCCAGCGGAAGGTTGTAATACGTGTCGGGAACCGGCCCTTCAAGGCTTCGATAAAGAAACTTGTGTTCAAAAAAGAGGACCGGGTTCGGTTCTCGCAACGAGGTTGTAAGCAGGCCTTTTGCGTCAAACGGTGTGGCCGGATACACTACCACAAGGCCGGGGACGTGCGTAAACCAGGCCTCGGTGCTTTGTGAATGAAACGGCCCAGCCCCAACGCCTGCCCCGGTCGGCATCCGCACAGTGACGTTGACACCATGTCCCCACCGGTAGTGTGTTTTGGCGAGATTGTTGACAATCTGATTGAAGCCGCAGGTTACAAAATCCGCAAACTGCATTTCAACCATCGACGCCCGGCCGCCAAGCGACAGTCCCAGACCGGTCGCGAGGATGGCTGATTCGCACAGTGGCGTGTTCCGAACCCTCTCTTTACCAAACCGCGTTACAAGCCCTTCCGTGAGTTTGAACACCCCGCCATACTCTGCAATATCCTGGCCCATCAGGATAAGGTTTGGATCACGCTCCATCGCCTGCCGCAAACCATCTCCAAGAGCATCAACAAATCGCTTCTTCGTGCCTTCGGAATCAGGTGGATCGACCAGATTGGTGTTCGAGGGGGCATACACATCGCCGGCTTCGACAGCTTCAGAAGGGTCCGGGTCGCTTTCGCCGAGTGCGACAGCCCAGGCCTCCTCAATCTTCGCCGTGAATTCTTCCCGGAATTTCTTGCTCTGCCCTTCACTGAGAATCTTCTGGCCTTTCAAATACGATTCATAGTTCGCCAGCGGGTCTTTTTTCTTCCATTCTTCAATCAACTCCGGCGGAACATGCTTGAC
>JACQPU010000114.1 GCA_016207365.1 Ignavibacteriales bacterium
GCAATGGGCTTGGCTTTGTCGGCGACATCATTGAGCATTTCGGCGTTCGCATTTCGCCTGATGGCGGTCGATTCGTTGTAGATATCTTCGAACCAAAATCCAGAACACAAAATCTCTGGATGTATGATTTTGCGCGGGGAACTCAAACAAGATTCACATCGGGATTGGCAGTCGATATCGGGGCCGCATGGTCCCCCGACGGAAAGGAGATTGCATATGCTTCTCTTACCGCAGGGAGCTCCAGCATTCGTATTCGATCAGCGTTGGGAGGAGGAGGCGACGAGGTTCTTATTGAATCGAGGAATCGTCTGGATGTGACTGATTGGTCCCCCGATGGCACGGTACTCTGTATTACCAGGCGGGGCGAACCGACACAGGCCGATATCTGGATACACCCGCTCACGGGTGAGAAAAAAATGTGGGAGTTTGTCAAAACGGCATACAGGGAGAGCGATGGAAGGTTTTCGCCCGATGGAAGGTGGGTTGCCTACACATCCGATGAAACAGGTCGGTCAGAGATCTACCTTCGCCCTTATCCCGGCCCGGGGACGGCAACCAAAGTCTCGACCACCGGAGGCGATAGTCCGGTCTGGAGACGTGATGGCAGGGAAATATTCTATATCAGCACCGACAACAAGATGATGGCTGCAGAGATTCGTGTGAGCGGATCAACGGTTGTCATTGGAACCGAACAGGAACTGTTTACAAGAACGCCGATCATGTCCGACTACGACGTATTTCCGGACGGCAAGCGATTTCTAATCAATAGGACCATAGAACCCACGGGCACTGATCCTCTTACGATTTTCGTCAATTGGACGGAGAAGCTGAAGAAGTAGGAAAACAAGTTCGGGAAGGAGGCTGGCGCCATGTTCATGCGCACGGTAAAAATGCACGTGAAGCCGGAAGAAATCCGTGAATTCAGATCCGCCTATGAGAACAAGATTCTCCCGGCATTTACCAACATCAAAGGATGCCGTTACGCTGCGTTGCTTCAAAGCACGCATAATCCCGAGGAGTGCATTTCCCTGACGTTTTGGACCAGCGCCCTGGAGGCACGCGACTTTGAACAGAGCGGAACATTCGATAGCCTCGTCAAGATTCTCAGTCCGCATTTCTCCGAATCTTCCGAGCTGCAAATCCGGCTTACCAAAGATCTGAAACTCGAATATGCATCGTCTGTCACTGAGCCTCAGGTGCGAAAATTCGAAGTCGACTCCCCCCACACGTCGGACCCACAAGGGAAGGTCTTCCTTCGTATGGTTTCCCTCAAGTTCAGGACCGAAAAAGTGGAGGAATTCAAGAAGCATTACACCGAAAAGGTGATTCCGGTTTTGCGGAAAGTGGACGGGTGCCGACGGGCATTCCTCGCCGCCCCTGCCGACAACCCAAACGAACTGATTTCCGTGACTGAATGGGAAAGTGAATCGGCCGCGCAGGCATATGAGCATGGTGGTCAATTCGATGCACTCCTCGAATCACAGCGGCATTTTTTCTCGGGTCTGTCTGAATGGGGCATGGCCAAGCAAAAAGAGTCAAAGAGCAAGGTAGCAACGAGCGACGACGTGACCGTGGACCATTACATCATGCTCACGGGGAGGAGTTTTTGAGCAACACACGGAATTCGCGATAACTAATGCACGGAGGACTTTATGGCACGATATTTACCAGCCACGGGGCTCGCAATCGGAGCGCTTTTTGGTGTAGCTGGATCATTTGTGACGGGGACGACACAGGGTATCCTTTGGGAAATCAGCAGCCTGGGACTGATTATAGGTGCTATTCTGCTGGCCGGAAGAAGTGGCCGAAATGGTGAAGACGAAGTTGCCGCCGGATTTGTTCTTCTGGCTATCGCCGAGGCTGTCATGTCAGGCGGAACAGCTGCGGGTCTTTCAGGGAGCCAGGCGGCATTTGCCGCAGGTACGGCACTATATGTGCCCGCACTTCTCTTCATCGGCGGACCGAAGAGCTATCCGGTCTGGGTTCGACTGGCGGGAATCCTTGCTGCCATCCCGTTTGCAATCACGGCTTTCAGAATCTATGCAGGAGGGGAGGTCTTACCGGGCTCAGAACTTCCGAGCGCAGGTTACGGACTCCTCACCATTGCCATGATCGGATGGATCCTGCGATCATTGAAGCGATGAAGAAAAGTGGAGAGGATGTGGAGTATGTGACGTGGTGATATGATGGATGTGGGTTAGGAAGCGTGACGTTACATGATAACATGAATACGCGATTACATGATCACATCATTACATGATCGGTTCTACGATAAGCCATTCCAGATTCGTAAACTCACAATGATTGGCAATAACATATCGCGCTATATTCCCGAAAAGTCCCGGGAACTCTGTTCGAGGCGAGGATCCTCGTTCCGCTCTCTGAGCGGAACGGGACTCGGCGAATGCGGGCCTGCCCCTGCCTGCACTGCCGACCTTCACCATCGTTTCGGTCGACAAGCCGTTCCGGCAGGCAGGCGCCGAAGCATTTCCACTTCATGAAGAGCCTGCTCAAATGATCGGGTCAACCATTTCCCATTATAAGATTCTCGAAAAGTTAGGCGAAGGCGGGATGGGTGTTGTCTACAAAGCCCATGACACCAAACTTAATCGCTCCGTTGCCCTCAAATTCCTGCCGGATCGGGTCACCAA
>JACQPU010000122.1 GCA_016207365.1 Ignavibacteriales bacterium
CCGGCGTGGAGGTGGAGGAGGATACGCTCGATTTCTACTTTGGCGACGAGGTGTCCCCCGGGGGATATCTCTGGATTTTTCCCAAGGGACGAAATACGGCAAACGTGGGACTTGGGGTAAGCGTCGAGTCCGCGAAAAAGAAATCGGCCATCCGGTACCTTCAGGAATTTCTGGAGAGACGCTTTCCGAATGCCGCGGTTTTGACTCATATCGCCGGCGGGGTACCGTGCGCGAAAACATGTAACGCGATTGTCAAGAACAATGTGCTTCTTGTCGGAGACGCGGCTCATCAGGTGAATCCCGTGTCCGGCGGAGGCATCATCAGCGGGATGATCGGTGGAATGATTGCCGGCGAGGTGGCAGCGGAGGCAATTCGCACGAACGATTTTGCGCATCTCATGGAATACGAACGCCGTTGGCACAAGAGACTTGGGTGGCGTCATGAAGTGTTTTATAGAATTAAGGAGTCAATCTCCGACTTCAGTGACGAGACACTGAATTCCATCGCGGCCAGCGCATTGAAACTCCCGGAACACAAACGCACGCTCGGAGGAATTTTCCGAACGGCGCTCTGGAATCGCCCTTCCCTGCTTCTCGACGTCGCCAGAGTCTTCGTGTCCTGAACGGCTCTCCCCTCCATTTCTTGCAACTCAAAACATCGAGTGGTATATTGACGATTCACAAATCAGCCTCTGGGTGTGAACGTCCCAGCTCTTCAGAACATCCTCGTCATCAGAACTGACCGCATCGGTGACGTGGTTCTCTCCCTCCCCATGATTCCTGTTCTCAAGTCCCGTTTTCCCGCCGCACGGATAGCGTTCTTGCTTCGATCCTCTCCCCTCGAACTTGTAGCCGGACAGCCGGGACTCGACCACATGATGCTGTATGACGATGAACAAGGTAAGAAGAAGCCGTTTGGCTTGGTGCTTTCGGATTTAAGACGTCACAGCTTTGACGCCGTCGTCGTGACGTATCCCACGTTCAGGCTTGCATGCTTGATGTATCTTGCAGGGATTCCGCTTCGGGTCGGAACGGGATACCGATGGTACTCCTTTTTGTTCAACCGACGAGTGTATGAGCATAGAAAAACGGCCGAGAAACATGAGGCGGAGTACAATCTCACGCTCCTGAAGATGCTCGATTGCAGCCCCCTCGAACAGCCCAGGCCCGTGTTGATGATTAGCCGGGATGCAGAACGAGAGGCGGATTCCATACTTGCGGAAATCGGCCTGAGTCGCGAGGAACCGTTCGTGATTCTTCACCCTGGCAGCGGTGGGTCGGCACGGGATTGGCGGCCGGAGAACTTCGGTGAGTTGGCGTCGAGGTTGCGTCTATCCGGAATGCCGGTTTTGGTGACAGGCGGACCTGGCGAAGAGGGCCTTCTTGCGCGCGTGTTTGAGGTTTCCGGCGGCACCGCAAGATTGCTCCCGCGGACGCTGTCCCTCATGAGTCTGGCCGCCTTAATCAAGACTGCCGCCGTATTCGTGTCCAATTCGACGGGCCCGATGCATATCGCAGCGGCGGTCGGAACGCCGGTTGTCGCGTTTTTTCCGCCGATCCGACAATGCAGCTCGGGCCGGTGGGGACCCCTGACGACGAAAAAAATCATATTCGAGCCCAGCTCGACAGATTGTCCGCGCTGCAAGGGTGGACTGTGTGAGTCGGACGACTGCATGGAACTCATCCGTGTCAACGATGTCGAAAAGGCAGTCTTATCCCTGGCCGTTCATTCCGCACGCGGTGTCGCCTCACTGTAATGAAAAGATCAGTACGTTGTCTCTTTATTCTCCTTACAATCGTGGGGTTGGGCTCCGGTCAGGAGATTCCCGGCAAAGTGTCCGTCCGCGCGGACAGCGTCCAGAGCGCCGATACAATCCTCGTACAGCCGGAGTTCCGCGTCATTCCCCAAACGGCGTTCACTGTTGGTGAACGCCTAGTCTTCGATGTCGGATACAGCTTCATTGTAGCCGGCGAGGCGGTGATGGCGATCCCGAGCATCGATACCGTGGAAGGGAGACCCTGTTTTCAAATTATCTTTACGGTCCGTTCGACGCCTACCTTTTCCTGGATCTACAAGGTCGATGACATGTACGAGACGATGGTCGATACAGAAGGACTGTTCCCCTGGCGGTTTTCACAACGCATTCGTGAGGGGTCGTATTCGAGGGATTTTGAGGCCGAATTTGATCAGCGAAATCACATTGCGAAAGCCGAAGGCAAGGAATATCCTATCCCTCCATACGTCCATGACATCATTTCCGCATTCTATTTTGCACGCACGCTGGATTATTCGACGATGCGACCCGGACAGAAAACCTATCTCCACAATTTCTACAGGGATACGACGTATGCGCTCGCCATCAAGTTTCTCGGGCACCAACGCATCAAAGTGGGCGCAGGAAAGTTCGACTGCGTTCTGGTGGAGCCTCTGATCACCGAGGGGGGATTGTTCAAGGCTGAAGGACGGATTATCATCTGGATGACAAACGACGACCGGAAGATTCCGGTAAAAGTCAGTACAAAAGTCGCTATTGGCTCCATCGATTCGGAATTACGCGAGTATTCCGGGGTCAATGGGCTGATCCGCGCAAAGGTGGAATGACCCATGTCTCTCTACACGCAGCTGGACCTCAATGCCATCAAGACGATTTCCATCCGCTCCCGCAAGAGCAAAGTAACGCCAAAAGCGTTTGCGAGGGTTTTGCGAAATCCTTCAAAAGCATCATTGAGAGACTTCGTTGACTCCCTGCCAAGAATTCTGGCAGCCGACGAACTGCGCGACCTTGCGGCGGACATCGTGCGTTCGCGAAAAAACGGCAAGCCGGTGATTTTCCTCATTGGGGCACACGTCGTCAAAGTCGGTCTTTCGCCGGTCATCATCGATCTTGTGAAGAGCGGTGTGGCGACGCACGTTGCCATGAACAGCGCCGCGGCGATTCATGATGTGGAAACAGCCATGTGGGGGCATACATCCGAAGATGTCGCGGTGAATCTGATGGACGGAACATTCGGGATGTCGCGTGAGACGGGTGAGTTTATCAACAAATGTCTCACCCTCGCCTTCAGAAGTTCCCAGGCCGGCTATGGAGAGGCGCTTGCGAAAAGGCTCATGGAGAAAAAAGCCCGGCTCGCACCCGTGAGCATCCTTGTTCAATGTTACAGATGCCGTGTGCCGGTGACGGTCCATGCGGCCATCGGTACCGACATTGTTCACCAGCAGCCGACAATGGACGGCGCCGCGACGGGTGAACTGAGTTTTCGCGATTTCAAAGTCCTGGCGCATTCTGTGAAAGACTTGCAGGGTGGCGGCGTCGTGCTGAACATCGGGTCCGCAGTCATTCTTCCGGAAGTGTTCCTGAAAGCTCTCACGGTTGCGAGAAATCTGGGATACAAAGCAAAGGGATTTTCAACTGCGAACCTCGACATGATCCGCCATTACCGGCCCACGGTCAACGTGGTCG
>JACQPU010000115.1 GCA_016207365.1 Ignavibacteriales bacterium
CATACCTGGCTTCCCGACGCGCATGTACAGGCTCCGACGGCAGGTAGTGTTATTCTTGCCGGCGTGCTTCTCAAAATGGGCACCTATGGATTCATCAGGTTTTGCCTGCCGCTCTTTCCTCATGCCTCAATCGCCTCCGCTCCCTGGATGTCGGTGCTGGCCGTTGTCGGCATTATCTATGGCGGACTCGTCGCAATGGTCCAAACCGATATGAAGAAGCTCGTTGCATATTCGTCGGTGTCGCATTTGGGCTTCGTTGTGCTTGGGATCTTTTCCATGACCGAGGAGGGAATGCAGGGGGCCATCATTCAAATGGTCAATCATGGGCTTTCAACCGGGGCGCTCTTTTTAATTGTCGGAATGATCTATGATCGGGCGCATACGCGCCAGATTGCCGATTTTGGCGGGGTGGCAGGGGTGATGCCCGTTTTCGCGGCAATTTTTCTCATCATAAGTCTTTCTTCTATTGGTTTGCCGGGGTTGAACGGATTTGTCGGTGAGTTTTTGATTCTGCTGGGATCATTCAATTCCGCCGTTCTTGACGCAAGGGGATTTGCCGTCGTTGCGGCGCTGGGGGTCGTTGTCGCAGCGGTGTATTTGCTGTGGATGTACCAACGCGTAATGTTCGGACCTGTTCGTGATGGGGGACAGTATCATGGTCGCACCCTGGCAGATTTGGATTCCCGCGAGCTTGCTTCGCTTATACCGATCATTGTTTTTGTTGTATGGATCGGGATTTATCCTTCCACCTTCCTCCGCCAATCGGTTCTTCTCGCAAAGGAGGTTGTCGAGCGTGTTCAGACCGTCCGTGCAGGCGGTGTGTTCAGAGCCGAATCCACTGAAACCATTCAAAATTCAAAGGTGCTCAATGGGAAGTGACCCGAGGATGTCCGTATGACATTGACCCGCAACGCCGTTTTCTCCCTGTTTGTAGTCCTTTCTCTACTTCTAGTATACTTCTTCAATGCGTTTCATCATCTCATTGAGAACGTACGCATCAACCGTGTGGACATGTGGCTTGCCGTGCCGTTTGTCGTTCTCCTTGGTACGATCGCTGTGGCACCGTTCATCAATAGGCACTGGTGGGAGCACCGCTATCCGGTCGTGTCGTTTGCCCTTGGAGCGCTGGTCCTGCTGTACTATATCGTCGTTCTGGACAATGTTCCGCGGCTGTTGCTGACCTTTCATGAGTACGTCAGCTTCATATCCCTGATCGGCTCTCTTTTCATCGTGTCCGGCGGTATTCATCTGAAAATCCGCGGGAAGGCGGCCCCGCTGGAAAATGTCGCGCTTCTGGCTATTGGAGGAGTCATCGCCAACGTGTTGGGCACGACGGGGGCGTCAATGTTACTCATACGGCCGTATTTGCGTGTGAACAGATATCGAATCAAACCGTTCCATGTGGTTTTCTTCATTTTTATTGTTTCGAATGTCGGCGGTGCCTTGACTCCCATAGGAGATCCGCCGTTGTTCCTCGGATATCTCAAAGGCGTGCCGTTCTTCTGGATTGTCACACGTGTGTGGGAGATCTGGCTTCTTGCGATGGGCCTTCTCCTCCTGATCTTCTATCTGATCGATTCGTACTATTTTCACAAAGAGACCACAGCGGAGCAATTGGCGGCAATTAAGCCGGATGAGCCGCACATCTCCGGCGTGCAAAACATCTCTTATCTTCTTGTGATCTTAGGAGCGGTTTTCATTGAAGAGCCATTGATGGTACGCGAGGTGCTGATGTGGGGGGCGGCTCTTGCGTCATACTATACAACCAAGCGTTCCGTTCACGAGAGTAATGAATTTAATCTGATTCCAATCAAAGAGGTTGCGATTCTTTTTGCCGGGATCTTTGCCACAATGATCCCCGCGCTTGACTGGTTGGAGATAAACTCAAGAGTCTTGGGGATGACAACTCCGGGCGAATATTACTGGGACACAGGCATCCTTTCGGCGTTCTTGGATAACGCTCCCACGTATCTGAACTTCCTGAGCGCGGAGTTCGGGCTTCACGGGGCGAGTGTCGACAATCCGATTCACATGAAACTCATGCTTGGGATTCTGACGCCGGAGGCAGCCGGTCTGCCGAACCCCTTGCAGGAGGGAGCCGCGATGATCACGTCGGAAAGCTGGCATTTCATCCAGGCAGTCTCCATCGGTGCCGTGTTTTTTGGTGCATGCACTTATATCGGCAACGGCCCGAACTTCATGGTGAAATCCATTGCGGAGCAGGCGAAAATTCCCTGCCCGAGTTTCTTCGGGTACGTTGTGAAATATACGATTCCCATCTTGATCCCGATTTATACGCTTGTGTGGTTCGTGTTTTTCCGATAAGTCTGAGAACCTGAGCGTGGAGGCGACCGATGCAGCGGCGGCACATCCGATTCGTACTCTTTCAGGCAGTTCTGTTGATTGGTCTTTGGCTCATTCTGAGCGGAGTGTATGACATATTCCACATCAGCATGGGGATCCTCTCAGTACTGTTTGTCCTCTTGTTCAATGGTTCCATCCGACGCGTCGTCCTGTCGCCCGACGACCGGCGGGGAGAAGAGCGAGTTCGGGTCGGCAAATTTCTTCTTTTTTGCGCCTGGCTTCTTTGGGAAATTATCGTGAGCAGCGTCCAGGTTGCTGCGATTGTGTTGCGACCGAAACTTCGTATTGCGCCACACCTCCTCCGGTTTCGGACACGGCTTCCAAATCTCACCGCAAAGATTATTCTCGGCAACTCCATCACATTGACTCCGGGAACAGTGACAATTGAAATCAAGAACGACGAGTTCTTCGTTCATGTGTTGACGAGAGCCACGGGAGCGAGTCTTGTGGATGGGACTATGCCGAAGAAGGTAGCGAAGATTTTTGGCAATGAGCAGCCTGAGATTCTGTACGATATGCGGCACATTGAATCAACAAGTGAGCTTTGAATGGAACAAGTTTTTACACACGTTGCCGCGCTTGTGACTGTTATAATCTTGATCCCGTTCTATCGCGTCCTCAAAGGTCCGACAGTATTTGACAGGCTCCTTGGGGCGGGAGCGATAGGAGCAAAAACGATGGTAATTATTTGCTTGATCGGATTTATCTACAAGCGAGTCGACATGTTTGTGGATATTACCCTCGCCTATGCTGTCTTGAATTTCATTGGGATCATCGCTGTTTCGAAGTACTTCGAATCACAGGACGAGCAGGAAGAATGATGATACAGGAGACTGTTGCGGTCGCCCTGGTCTTGTTGGGTGCAATCTTCATGTTCGCAGGGAGTGTGGGGATTGTCCGACTACCGGATTTCTTCTCGAGGACTCATGCCGCCGGAAAGACAGACACGCTGGGAATAATGTTGTCGCTCGCAGGTCTGGCGGTGTATGAGGGTTGGTCCCTCAACAGTTTGAAGCTTCTTGTTGTGATCCTCTTTGTGGCCATTGTGAATCCTGTCAGCGTGCACGCCCTTGCCAAAGCTGCAATGGAATACGGAATAAAGCCCTGGTTTCGGCCGGAGACCGGGGAGACGGAAGCGAAGGAGAAATAGGAATGTTTATCGAGCTTGAGCTGACATTGTTTGTGCTTCTCCTGGCCGCCGCTGTAGTTGCGCTTGAGGTAAAGGATTTGGTGGCCGCGGTTTCATCCATCAGCGTCTTCAGCTTTGTGTCTTCATTGTTATTTGTGGCGATGGGAGCCGTGGACGTCGGATTCACGGAGGCGGTCGTGGGAGCGGGAATCAGTGCGGTGTTGTTCATGGTTGCGCTGTATCACACACCAAGAAAGAGCGCGGATTGAGGATTGTGGGATTTATATTGCTGTTTGCCTTTGGTACGCTGATGATCTACGTATCATTCAGTCTCCCGTACCATGGGGACGTTCAGGCCCCATCACATCGGGAGACCAGTGCATCGGGCTCGCCCGGAGCGGCCGCCTACTATATCCGGAATGCCGAAAGAGATGCAAACACGATAAATATGGTTACCGTGACGTTGGGGGATTATCGCGGATTCGACACGCTGGGCGAAACAGCCGTCGTGTTTACTGCTGGGATGGCCTGTTACCTGGTTTTGCGGAGGAGAAAAAAATGATTCAGCCATCTGACAGCCCGATCATCGCGGTCGTAAGCAGGGCGCTGGCTCCATTCATCCAAGTGTTCGCTCTGTACGTCGTGTTTCATGGACATTACGGACCAGGCGGAGGATTTCAGGGAGGAGCGATGTTCGCCGCGAGCCTGATTCTTCTGAGGCTCTCTCTGGGGGGCAGCGTTGCCGGAAATCAATTTCGATCGTCCTGGGCCACACCAATCGGGGCCGTGGGTGTTTTCCTCTTTGCAGGTGTGGGCATTGTTGCATTGGCGTTTGGTGGGGAATATCTCAATTATGCATTCCTTCCTTTTGGGTTGGAACAAGCCTCCCTTCGATCGTTCGGAATTCTCCTCATTGAAATTAGCGTAGCAGTCGCGTTAGTAGGAACCTTGGTTGCGATTTTCGATGATCTTGTGGAGGGACACGAGCATGATTGAACATGTGCAGGGGTTGTATGCCTACTGGTTTATCACAGTCCTTCTTCTCTTAGGGCTCTATGGAATGCTTCTGAAGCGAAATCTCGTTAAGAAGCTGATTGCCATGACAATCCTTCAGTCATCGGTTGTTCTCTTTTTTGTATCCAGCGGTACGAAATGGGGTGGAACCGTGCCCATTGTGGATCGAGTATTGGGAACGGATGACCCCACAAAGTACATCAGTCCGCTTCCTCACACGCTCATGCTGACAGCGATTGTCGTGGGAGTTGCAACGGTCGGGGTCGCGTTCGCGCTGCTCATCAGCATTTATAGCCGATACAAAACGCTCAACGAAGATATTCTCCTCGATCGTATGAAATAATGGAACGTCACCTTCCCGTCCTCATTCCCCTTACGCTTCTCACGACCGCGGTGGTCATACCACTTGCGGGAGGTATGTCGAAGCGTTTGGCCCATCCCCTTGCAATGGTCGGCACATTCTTGTCGCTGGTGTTCGCCATCTGGGGCCTCGCACGTGTTCTCCTGGAGGGTCCGATGAGGTACCACCTTGGCGGATGGATCCCGCCGATCGGAATCGAGCTTGTCTTGGATCATCTCTCGTCGATGATGACGGTGATCATTCTCGGAGTTGCTTTGCCGGTCTTGATTCATGCACGCAAAAGCATTGAAGCCGAACATCCTGAGCAAGTGGTACCCTTTTTTGGAATTTGTCTCCTTCTACTGCTCGGACTCACCGGTATAGTGCTAACAGGGGATCTCTTCAATTTATATGTATTTCTTGAAATCAGTTCGCTGGCGGGATATGCGCTCGTTGCTGTCGGGGACCGACAGGCGCCTGTTGCGGCATTTCGGTACCTGATTCTCGGAACCGCCGGCGCGACGTTCTACCTTCTGGGCGTTGGTCTTGTGTTCATGATGACCGGCTCCCTCAATATGGCAGATCTGGTTGGACTTCTGCCTCACGTGCAGGATTCGCCCCCCGTCATCGTGGGCTTTGTTCTCATGGTGATCGGTATTGGGCTCAAAATGGCTTTGTTTCCGCTGCACGTATGGCTGCCCGATGCTTATACTCACGCTTCTTCGGCAGGTTCTTCGTTGCTTGCCCCGCTTGGCACCAAGGTGGCTGCGTACGTTCTCATTCGACTCGCGTTGTTTGTGTTCAGCCGCGAATATGCACGCGAGGAACTGATCGTTTTGGACGTGATTGTCTGGCTGGCATTTGGCGGGATCATCGCGGGATCAATTCTCGCAGTTGCTCAGACGGAAATGAAACGGATGCTGGCATACAGCAGCGTGGCCCAGATAGGATACATTGCACTTGGGATTGGACTTGGATCGACCCTCGGACTCATCGGGGCAATGCTGCATATCATGAACCACGCGGTCATGAAAGGAGCGCTGTTTCTCGTGGCGGGGAACCTCCGCCTGAAGATCGGGCACTCCGATCTGGACCGTTTCGACTATTCTATCCAGCAACAGATGCCGTGGTCCACCGCAGGGTTCTCTGTTGCAGCGCTTTCCATGGTTGGAATTCCTCCGCTCGCTGGGTTCTTCAGTAAGTGGTATCTCGTTCTTGCTTCCGTTGAACAGAACGCCTGGTCGGCGGTCGCTGTTATTGCTCTTGGGAGTCTTATCAGCGCAGTCTACTTCTTTCGTGTACTGGAACGCGTCTATCTTCGTCCACCTTTGGCGATGGGAACCGCTACGGTTTCTCAAACTGCAAGCAACGAAGCGCCGCTCTCAATGCTCATTCCTGTTATCGCCTTGTCGGTGGGTCTTATTGTGCTCGGGCTTCTCAACGCTGTGATCATTGACGCTGCCATCGCTCCACTGATTCCGGCCAGGTGGGAAAAGGTTCCGTGATGGAGTTAGTCCACTCATCGATTCCGCTGTATGCTGTGTTTGCATCGCTTTTTGCAATTCCCCTCATTCTCCTGAGTTCACGGCATCCTGACCTTCGGGAGATGTGGACAATGCTTGCCGCGTTAACCAAGTTCGTGCTTGTGATTTCTCTTCTTCCCGATGCTCTTGCCGGCCGAATTCTCACAACCGATCTCGTCGATATTTCTCCGGGTGTCAGCCTGTCCCTCGCTGCTGACCCCCTTGGCGTGTTCTTTGCTCTTATCGCATCAGGGCTCTGGATTCTTACGTCCCTCTATTCGATCGGCTATATGAGGGGCCTCCGTGAAAAGAAACAAACGCGATATTTTGCTTCGTTTGCTCTCTGCTTGTCCGCAACGATTGGAATTGCCTTTTCGGCAAACCTTTTAACTTTTCTCGTCTTTTATGAAATTCTGACGATCGCAACGTATCCCCTCGTCATCCACAAAGGATCCCTGGCCGCCCTCCAGGCGGGAAGAAAATATCTAGTCTACACGCTCAGTGCCGGTGTCATTTTGATCATTGCTCTGGCATGGACGCACCAAATCGCCGGGAGTCTCGATTTCAAAGCTGGCGGTCTTCTGGATGGGTTCGGCTTACAGGCAGGTACGGCCGTGTTTCTCTTCGTCCTCTTTTTGGCAGGCGTGGGGGTGAAGTCCGCCATCATGCCGCTTCATAGCTGGCTTCCGGCTGCCATGATCGCACCGACACCTGTCAGTGCTCTTCTCCATGCTGTCGCCGTTGTGAAATCAGGAGTGTTCGGCGTGATGAGGGTCGTGGGATTCGTGTTTGGGCCAGTACTCATGCGGGAACACGGCCTCGATTTCCTGCTGGCAGCTGCCGCGGCAATAACAATTCTCCTTGGATCCCTGCTTGCCTTTCGACAGGATAACCTGAAGCGATTGCTCGCATATTCCACGATTGGACACCTTTCTTATGTTGTATTGGGTGCTGCGCTTCTGAGTTCCGCAGGGATGACAGGAGGATTGATGCACATTGCCGCCCATGCAACAATGAAAATAACCCTTTTTTTCTGTGCCGGCGCCATTTATGTACATCTGCGCAAGGAAAACATCAGCGAGTTGGATGGAATCGGAAAGACCATGCCGTGGACAATGGGAGCCTTCACTGTGACAGCACTTGGACTGGCAGGGATTCCTCCGGTGAATGGCTTTGTCAGCAAATGGTTCCTCGGATTGGGTGCCATCGAGGCGGATCACCTTTGGGCCCTGGCGGTTCTCCTCGTCAGCGGACTGTTGAACGCAGGATACTTCGCCCCGATCATTTACCGAGCGTATTTCAGGACGCCGGGGAAAAATAGTGGTACATCCGAGGCCCCCGCGATGATGGTTGCTCCCCTGGTCATTACTGCTCTCCTGTCAGCGGCGCTGGGCATCCTTCCAAATGCTGGCGTACATTTCCATGATCTGGCAACGCTTATTGCTTCGACAGTACTTGGGAGCGGGCGATGAACCAAAAAACCTGGAGTATCCTTGGACTTCTCGTTGTCGTTTCTTTAGTCCTGGAAACAACTCTTACGTACGAGTCGGATCACTGGTGGGATTCGATTCCGGCATTCTATTCGCTCTTTGGATTCATTGGATGTACGGCAATCATCCTCATCTCAAAATGGCTTGGCAAGGTTCTCCTCCAGCGTAGGGAAGATTACTATGATTGACAATTCCCTTATCCCGATTCCATCGTTTATTTTGCTGGTCGGAGCCGCGCTGACAGGTGTTCTTCACCGGCGCCTGCGGCCATATAGTGTCGTGGCATTTGCCGCGTGTACGCTTATCCTCGCGTGGACTCTCCCGAATGACGCTGCTTGCAGGGTGGGTTTTCTTGATCACGAAATAGTTCTGTTCCAGACCGATCAACTGAGTCGCATCTTTGGAACCATCTTTGCTTTCATTTCTGTCGCGGGGGGAATCTTCGGTTTCCACGTTACGAAGGGAGGTGAGCATGCTGCCGCCCTCTGCTATGCTGCCGGAGCCGTGGGTGTGACGTTTGCCGGGGATTTCATAAGCCTCTTCGCTTTCTGGGAATTGATGGCCGTCGCGTCAACGTATCTCGTATGGGCAAGGAACACAGCAGAAAGCTCACGAGCAGGTACACGATATCTTCTTGTCCATCTCTTCGGAGGAACCATTCTTCTTGCTGGCATCATCCTTGTTGTCACTGAGACGGGGAGCATATTGCTGAGCGCTGCTGGTTCCGCACAAGGGTCTGGATTGTGGTTGATTCTCGGCGGTGTCGCATTAAACGCGGCCATTCCGCCTCTCCATGCATGGCTGACGGACGCGTACCCGAAGGCCACCGTGGCCGGGGCGGTCTTCATGAGCGCATTGACTACGAAATCGGCTGTGTATGTCCTTGCTCGTTTGTTTCCAGGTTGGGAAATCCTTGTTATCCTGGGTACCATCATGGCGCTCTACGGTGTTGTGTATGCCGTGCTTGCAAATGATATTCGCGAAATCCTTGCGTATCATATCATCAGCCAGGTAGGCTACATGGTTGCGGGAATTGGCATTGGAACCCAGCTTGCTTTGAATGGAGCGGTGGCACATGCGTTCAGTCACATTCTCTACAAGGCTCTGTTGTTCATGGGGGCAGGCGTGGTCTTGTTCGCAACCGGGAAGAGCAAGCTCACCGAACTGGGTGGGCTCGCCCGCTCAATGCCTCTGACTCTCTGGCTCTATATGATCGGGGCTTTCTCAATTTCCGGATTTCCGCTGTTCAACGGTTTCATTAGTAAATCGATGGTTGTTGCAGCGGCGGGGGAATCACACCTTGACGCGGTGTACCTGCTTCTCACCCTGGCGTCTGTGGGAACATTTCTCCATACTGGACTAAAACTCCCGTACTTTACGTGGTACTCCAGCGATGCGGGGTTGGCACCGGGTCGTGTGCCGCGCACGATGCATGGGGCCATGGCGATCGCGGCCTTTTTTTGCATCCTGTTCGGCATTGCACCGGGGCTTCTCTATGATCATTTGCCATTTTCCACGCCATACGAGCCTTACACGATTCCACACCTCACAGAGTCCGTGCAGATCCTCGTTTTGACATTTGTGGCGTTCTGGATGTTTCGGGGAAAACTGGCTGGAGAATCTTTGTTGGCGCTTGATACCGACTGGTTCTACCGACGATCGGCTGAACCGACAAAGAGATACATCCTCGGAACCATCGAAGCCGTTTTCGACGTGGCGGAACGAACGGCCCTTCTTGTGGTACATCGCCTCGTAACGCTGTCGGCGAATCCCGTTGTTCTTGTGAACAAGAGCTTCTCGGGGAAAGCATTTGATCCAAACAGGGCAAGGCCCTCTCTGGGTGTGGCTCTCGGTCTTTTGCTCTTGCTCGTCGTCATCGTTGTTGTCCTGAATCTTTTGCACGTCTGAACTGAGGCTTCCATGAACCCAATTGGTTTTGAAGATTTCTGGTATAACAGTCCGCTTTTTGTCGTCGTGATTGCCGGTCTTATGGTATTGATCCTTGAAGGTATACGACGAAAGAACACCACGGCTTCGTACTTGGTTGGCGTCCTTGGCCTTGTAATCGCGCTTGTTCTGACAGGAGCGACGTACGGATCCCCAAAGGCGACATTCAACGGGATGATGTCTCAGGGCGCCTACGGAAGCTATTTTTCTGCTCTTTTTGTGATTGTCGGCCTCTTCTCGATTGTAATCGCCAGGAACTATCTGAGCCATTTTGGATCACATCACGGGGAGTACTACGCTCTTATTCTGCTCGCCGTGTCCGGGATGATGCTCATGGCGTCGGGAACGGATCTCATCATCATCTTCCTCGGTATCGAGTTGATGTCGCTCGCCTTCTACATCCTCGCAGGGTTTTTCAGGGCCAAAACAACATCGAACGAGTCTGCACTGAAGTACTTTCTCCTGGGTGCGTTTGCAACAGGATTCCTCTTATACGGCATAGCGCTGCTGTACGGTGTCACGGGGAGCACAAATCTGGCTGTCATCGCTGCAAACGCGGCCCCGTTGGCCAATGAGCCTCTTTTCCTCCTTGGGGTAGGCATGCTCACGATTGCACTTGGATTCAAAGTGGCGGCCGTACCGTTTCATATGTGGGCGCCTGACGTGTACGAAGGGGCTCCCACCGCAGTGACGGGATTCATGGCAACGGCAGGGAAAGCCGCGGCTTTTGCGGCATTTGGAGCCGTGTTTTTCAATGGCTTCGCATTCAGCGGTACAGACGTCAACGCCCTCCTTGCAATCCTGGCGGCGCTTTCCATGATCGTTGGTAACGTGACAGCTGTGGTCCAAAACAACGTGAAACGCATGCTCGCATACTCGAGCGTGGCGCATGCGGGATATATCCTCTCAGGCATCGCTGCAGGGAATGCCGAGGGACAGACAGGAATGATGTTTTACGTCGGTGCCTATGCTTTTATGACGCTGGGGGCATTTACCATCGTCGGCATATTGGAGGGAGACGATGGAAAGGGACTGACATACGCCGATTACACAGGCCTTGGTTCGCGAAATCCCATTGCTGCTTTTCTGATGGCCATCTTCATGTTTTCACTTGCCGGGATTCCGCCTATGGCAGGATTCTTCGGCAAATATTATGTGTTTCTTGCTGCGGTGAAGGCAGACATGACCTGGCTTGCAGTGGTTGGGGTTTTGACAAGCCTCGTGTCCGTGTACTACTACCTCAGACTCGTTGTTGAGATGTACTTTCGGGAAGAAGTCCCCGCCGTATCGATCCGGCCCTCGGGAGGATCCCTGGTGATCGCAGCTTTGGCGGCATTCATGGTGGTACAGTTTGGAATCTATCCCTCAATTCTTCTGACGCTCATTAACGGCGGCTTCTAAGCTCCCCTTGGCATGCGTATCGTCCTTTCGGCCGAAGAAATGATGCAGTGTGACAGGATTGCGATGAAATCCTATGGAATCTCCGGCCTGATTCTTATGGAAAATGCGGGAGCAGGGATTGCTCGATGGATCGGCCAACGGTTCGGTCCTCTTCATGGAAAAACAGTGTGTGTGGTGTGTGGTAAGGGAAATAACGGCGGCGATGGTTTTGTGGCAGCGCGACATCTTGCCAACGCCGGAGCCATGGTTCATGTGTTCCTGTGGTCGCGTTCACAACGCGGCGATGCGGCAAAGAACCTCGAGATTCTCCGACGCCTCGGCCTGGCGGCTCGCGCAAGTATCAGGATCGGCACCTTTTCCTCCTCCCGGCTTGCAGTGCTTCATCCCGATCTCATCGTTGATGCACTGTTTGGAACTGGATTCAGCGGTCCGGTCAAACCGGCGTACAGAAAGGCTATCCAGTGGATGAACACTCAGCCAGTTCCGAGAATTTCCGTCGATATTCCTTCAGGAGTGAACGGAAGTACAGGGATCGCCGATGAATACAGCGTGAATGCCACGGTAACGTTAACCCTTGGGACACTGAAGAGGGGACTCCTGTGCAACCATGGGCGCGATAAGTGCGGAGAAATTCACGTTGTTGATATTGGCATCCCAACAGTAGTATTTCAAAGATTGAAACCGGGGACATTCCTGACTGAGCGGGAGGATATCAAAAAACTCTTGCCAAAGCGGGCATCGAACGTGCACAAGTACACTGCAGGCAAGGTTTTTGTTCTTGCAGGTTCAACAGGGTTCACCGGCGCGGCGGCGCTGGCGGCTCAAGGCGCACTCCGGGCCGGGGCAGGCGCTGTTGTCCTTGGAACCCCCTCTTCAGTGTATCCAATCCTCGCGCGGACTTTGACAGAGGTGATTGTCGAGCCGCTGCCTTCTACAACGGTCGGGAGCCTTTCTGTTGACGGAGAGGAGGCAATTCTGAATCGGATGGAATGGGCCGATGTCACAGTGATCGGACCTGGATTATCGCGACAGCGTGAGACGGCCTCGCTTGTGCGGTCCCTCCTCAAGAAAGCCCGCGGCAACATCCTTCTGGACGCGGATGGATTGAATATTCTTGCAGAGGAGAAGTCCGAAAGTGTGAGCAAATCCAAAGCAAACTTTGTTTTCACCCCCCACGCGGGCGAGGCTTCCAGGCTATTTAGTGTGAGTGCGGATCACATAGAAACAAACCGGATTGACGCAGCCCGGGCTGGTGCAAAGTCGTTGAACGAGACCATTGTCCTCAAAGGAGCTCCGACGGCGATTGCTGCACCCGATGGTACTGTATTCCTGAACTCCACAGGGAATCCCGGCATGGCCACGGTGGGCGCAGGGGATGTACTTGCAGGCATCATTGCGGCATTATGGTCACAGGGGATGGATCGCGAGGGGGCGTGCAGGACGGGCGTGTACCTGCATGGACTTGCAGGTGACCTTGCTGCGGAACGGCTCGGTCAGAAGAGTCTCGTTGCAGGAGATCTGATCGATTTTCTTCCTAATGCTATTCAGAGAGTGGAGGGGGGAGTTTGAAAAGCTTTGTCAGGTATCAACTTCCGGTTATTACCTGGATCCTGGCGATTTTTGCCCTTTCTTCAATACCAACCCTCCCCATGGTGAAGTTCCTCATCAGTCCTGACAAGCTTGCGCATGCGGGAATCTATTTCGTTTTGTGCATGTTGTGGAAGAGAGCGCTGTTCAATCAGCAACGTTTTCCTTTCCTCGCAAGAAACGCCCTGGGGATAGCCGCGGTTCTGACGGTAGTCTATGGAACAGCAATCGAAATCTATCAGATCACCGTTCCCGGGCGTTTTGCAGATATCTATGATGCATTTGCCAATGCTGCAGGAGCGGGGGCGTTTGTGATGTGGAGTAAATGGAGAAGCCGGGGGGTGGAGAATTGACATAGGAAGGTTTTCTGCCTATATTTCCCATAGTTCATTAAGCAAAGGGCAATTAGCATGATTCGGAAGAATCCTGAAGTTGACCTCCGGCTCAAGTACAGGAAGACATTTGAAGTCGCGCTCATCATTGCACTCGCGCTCATGATCGTGGCGTTCAAGTTTTTCCCGGACGTCTCCCCGCCGGACAGGATCCTCAGTGCGCAACAGGAGATCGTGGATGTCGAGGACATAGAGATCACTAAGCAGGAGAATCGTCCGCCTCCGCCACCGCGACCACCCATCCCGATCGAAGCGCCGAGTGACGAGACGGTGGATGATGTGGAGATTGCGAGCACCGAACTCCAGCCGGCACAGGAAGCGCCGCCGCCCCCCTCAACGGAAGACGATGAGGTCTATTTTGTTGCTGTGGAAGAATTGCCGGAACCGGTCGGTGGGATTGCCGCAATCCAGTCTGCCGTTGTCTATCCGGAAATTGCCAAGCGTGCCGGTGTTGAAGGCACTGTGTATGTCGAAGCGTTCGTGGATGAAACGGGGACCGTGACAAAGACCACGATCGTCAAGGGAATCGGAGCCGGATGCGATGAAGCTGCCAAGGCCGCCGTTATGAAAACGAAATTCAAACCCGGGAAGCAGCGCGGAAAAGCAGTCAAGGTCAGAATGTCGATCCCGATCCGGTTCAGACTTCAGAAATAGCTCCCGTGAGCGCCATGATGCAATCGAATCCGCCGCGAAGGGTTCCTTTCGGCGGATTTCTGTTGATGAACGACCTACAGGGGATCGCACGGTTGTGAACTTCAAGATAACCGCCAGCGACGGTCGGGCCCGCGCAGGAGTGATCGAGACCGCGCATGGGGCTGTTGAAACTCCCGCTTTCATGCCTGTCGGCACACAGGGAAGCGTCAAGGCGCTTGAACTGAGAGAACTTGTTGAGATTGGTGCCCAAATCATTTTGGGCAACACCTACCATCTATACCTTCGCCCCGGTCAGGATGTCATCGCCGAGGCGGGAGGAATCCAGGGCTTCACTGGTTGGAACGGCCCTGTCCTGACGGACAGTGGAGGCTATCAGATTTACAGCCTCAGTGACCTGCGGACCATTGAAGAGTCGGGCGTCGTGTTCAGATCCCACCTCGACGGTTCCGAGCACGTTTTCAGTCCTGAATCCGTCATTGGAATCCAGCGGAAGCTCGGGTCCGATATCATGATGGCTCTTGACGAATGCACACCGTTCCCGTGTGATTATGAATATGCGAAGAGATCCTGCGAGCTTACGGTCCGCTGGGCGGCGCGGTGCAAGGAGTACGCAGAGAAGTCAGGACCCGTTCACGGGTGGCATCAGGCCCTGTTTGGAATCATTCAGGGTTCTGTCTATCGGGATTTGAGAGAGCAAAATATTCGGGATATTACCCGAATGGAGTTTAATGGATACGCTCTCGGAGGACTTGCAGTTGGGGAACCGCCAGAAACAATGTGCACGATTGTGGAAGAGTGTGATGCGCTCCTCCCGGCTTCGCAACCGCGGTATCTCATGGGCGTTGGCACGCCAGAGAATCTTCTGGATGCCATCGGGCGAGGTATGGATATGTTCGATTGCGTCCTTCCGACCCGGAATGCGAGGAATGGAATGCTCTTCACACGGAACGGTGCGGTGAATATCCGCAACGCGCGTTTCAAGGCCGATTTCACGCCTCCCGATTCTGATTGCACGTGTTACACGTGTCGCACGCATACTCGGGCTTATTTGCGGCATTTGTTTGTGGCAAAAGAGATCCTTGGATTTCAACTTGCAACACTGCACAATCTTTCGTTCTATTTGTGGCTGATGCGCGAGGCCCGGGAAGCCATTCACAGCGGTCGTTACCCCGAATGGAAGCGCACTGCTCTCGCCCGGATGTCCCGGATGCAGGAATTCCCGTCGGAACGGGAGAAACAACACATTACGACAGCATAAGGAGGTTCCCTTGATCGATTTCATCGCCCTGTTCATGCAGCCCCAGCAAGGAGACGGAGGGTCGGGTATTACGAGCACCCTCATCATGTTCGGATTGATTTTTCTGATTTTCTATTTCATGATCATCCGTCCGCAGCAGAAGCGACAGAAGGAACGGCAGAAGATGCTTGATGGGATCAAGAAGGGTGACAAGGTGATCACGGGGGGCGGCGTACATGGAACGGTTGTCGGTATTGAAGAAAAGACGGTCCTGGTGCAGATCGCGGACAATGTAAAAGTGAAGGTAGAACGCGGCTCTGTTTCAGCAGTGATCGGAGAATCCTGAGGGTACATTAACTATGAAACACAGCGAAAGCGGTCGGTTTCATTCGATTGAAGAGGCGATTGAGGACCTCCGGGCGGGGAAGATTCTTATCGTGGTGGATGACGAAGACAGGGAAAATGAGGGTGATTTTGTCGTTGCCGCCGAAAAAGCGAACGCCAAAGTGATCAATTTTTTCCTGAAAGAAGGACGGGGGGTTGTGTGTGCCCCATTGTCGAATGAGCGCGCAGTTGAACTGAGGCTTGAGCCAATGGTGGACGCAAATACCTCCCTCCATGAGACGCCGTTTACGGTGTCGGTGGATTATGTCCACGGCACCACAACGGGTGTTTCAGCGGCAGATCGTGCCGTGACGGTCAGGGCGCTGATCGACCCGTCAGCCAGGCCGGCCGATTTCGCGCGACCGGGGCATATTTTCCCGCTCCGTGCCTCAGAAGGTGGCGTGCTTCGTCGCGCAGGACATACGGAAGCAGTTGTGGATCTGTGCCGACTCGCCGGGCTGTATCCTGCCGGAGTTCTGTGCGAGATTCTCAGTGAGGATGGAACCATGGCCCGTGTGCCCGAGCTCATGAGAATCTCCGCAAAGTTTGGTCTCAAAGTGATCACAGTTCGTTCGCTGATTGAGTATCGGATGCAGAGGGAGACCCTCGTTCAGAAGGTGGTCAGTACGCGTCTGCCGACGCGGATCGGGGAGTTCCAGCTACATCTTTACAGAAGTCAGACCGACGAGAAGGAGCATATCGCCCTGACGAAAGGGGAGATTGTGCCGGATCAGCCGGTTCTGGTCCGCGTCCACTCCGAGTGTCTCACAGGTGATGTGTTTGGATCGCTGCGATGTGACTGCAATGAGCAGCTTCTTGCAGCGATGCAGATGGTGGAAAAGGAAGGACGCGGCGTTGTGTTGTACATGCGCCAGGAAGGTCGCGGCATCGGACTCGTGAACAAGCTGAAGGCGTACCGACTGCAGGATGACGGTCTCGATACGGTCGAAGCAAACGAGAAACTCGGGTTCCGGCCGGATTTGCGCGACTATGGGATCGGGGCCCAGATTCTAAGGGATCTCGGTGTAAGCAAGATGAAACTCATGACCAATAATCCGAAGAAGGTCGTCGGGCTTCATGGATACGGCCTCGAGATTGTTGAACGGGTTCCTCTGGAAGTCGACTCGAATTTTCACAATGAGGGATATCTAAAAGCCAAGCGTGACAAGCTCGGTCATTTGATCCTTATTGAGCCGTCGGTGGGCGGAAAAAAGGGATAGCAGGAAATTTTTGTTCTTGCGTCTCACGATTTTTTGACCTATGTTCCCACCAGACCAGAACAGCCGTCCCGCCAAAGGCAGGATTGGCTTTTCTTTTTGTGCCGGCCGCTTCGTCCAGCTGTGTGAGATGAAGCGATGTGCTTTTAAGGAGGAACCATGGGTGATAACGGACATGTGTATCTGACGCGTGAGCGACTCGTGGAACTAGAAAAGGAGCTGCGCGATCTGAAAATCAACGGACGCGCTGAAATGGCTCAAAAAATTGCCGAAGCGCGGGGGCACGGTGATTTGAGCGAAAACGCGGAGTACGATGCGGCGAAAGAAGCTCAACAGCATCTTGAGCTCAGGATCCAGAAACTCGAAGACACCCTCTCCAGGGCCCAGATACTTGAGAGTTCCGAGCTGCCGAACGACAAAGTCTATATTCTATCGGTTGTGACTCTGAAAGATCTCAAAAACAACGAAACGATCGAATATCGCCTTGTGTCCCCCGAGGAGGCGGACTTCGAGAAAAACAAGATCTCCGTTTCTTCCCCCATAGGCAAGGCACTCCTTGGGCGCAAAGAGGGTGAAGTCGTCAAGGTCAAGGTTCCCGCCGGCAATCTCGAGTACAGGCTTCTCAAAATCACACGATAGCGGTCAATCCGCGCACATGAACCGCAATCTCGAATTGAAGGCGGCTGTGCGTTCGCTTCGGTCCGCCGCGAGCATTGCAGAATCCCTCCCGGCCCGCAGAGCGGGCATTCTCATTCAAACCGACACTTATTTCAAAGTTTCCTCGGGCAGGCTGAAACTTCGGGAGACCCAAGGGGCGAACAGCGAGCTTATCTTCTACGCGAGGCCCAATCGCAGAGGCGCACGTCTTTCCCGCTATCTGAGGTTCCGTATCAGTAATCCAAAAGAGCTCAGCGAAGCCCTCTCACAAATCTTTGAAAAGACATCAGTTATCCGCAAAAAACGTATCCTCTATCTGCACAGGAACGCTCGCATCCACCTTGATTTGGTGCAGGGCCTGGGCACATTTGTGGAATTTGAGGTGATTGTTCGACGAGGGCTTTCTCAGGCAAAAGCTCTCATGAACGCTTTGAAAAAGGCCTTCGGGATCCGGACGAAAGACCTTCGGGCAGGTTCTTATGGCGACTTGAAAAGGACGAAACGGCAATGAAAACTGTAATTAATGTCCTTCTTCTTGTAACCCTCCTTGTGGGTTGCTCCGGGCGTGATGCCTCCCCCATTCCGCGGAATATCGTGATCATGATCGGGGATGGCATGGGACTCGGTCAGATCACAGCCGGCAGAACTGCAAAGGGATCGCTTGAGCTGGAGCAATTCACTCACATAGGTCTCCTGCTCACGCAGGCCTATGGCGATGATTATATAACGGACTCCGCAGCAGCAGCCACGGCTATCAGTACAGGTGTGGCGACTTTCAACGGCATGATCGGCATGGGTCCGGACAGCCTTCCGCGTACGACAATCCTTGAACGTGCGAAAGCTCTTGGTAAGAAGACCGGTATTGTCACGGTCTGCAGTATCACACACGCCACACCGGCGAGTTTTGTCGCGCATACGCCTTCTCGTGAGATGGAGCTTGAAATTGCACGTCAGATCTCACAGGCAGGGGTTGATCTCTGTCTCGGAAGTGGATGGGGCTGGTTCATGCCAAAGTCGGCGGGAGGCAGGCGGGAGGATGGGAGGAATCTGCTTGAGGAAATGCGTCGTCGCGGATATGTAGTCGTTACAACGGACAGCACGTTTCGGACACTCACCGATCTGCCCGCGGTGAATATTATGGGCCTGTTTGCCGAGAATCATGTCGGTAAGGCGCATGAGAGGAAGCCGACGTTGGCCGAGCTTACACGATATGCCTTGGAGACGTTGTCATTGGCAGAGGGCGGTTTCGTCCTCATGGTCGAAGGATCGCAGATCGACTGGGCCAGCCATGATAACAGATCCGATGAGATCGTGGACGAAATGGTGGACTTTGATGGCGCGGTTGGCGAAGTCGTTCGGTTTGCGCAGAAGCATTCGGAAACCTTGATCATTGTTACCTCGGATCATGAGACGGCGGGGTATACTTTGCTGAACGGATCAGTTTCGGGGAAGTGGGTTCAAGGCGGATTTGCGACGCATTATCATACGGGGGTTATGGTTCCACTCTTTGCTCTTGGCCCGGGAGCGGAGCGGTTTACAGGCATCAGGCCCAATACTGATGTTGGAGCGATACTGATGGAGATGCTCAAGTGACGATCCGTTGCTTGCGGGCATTCGGGTTTTTTGATATATTGGAGAAGAACAATTGCGGGAATAGCTCAGTTGGTAGAGCGCAACCTTGCCA
>JACQPU010000118.1 GCA_016207365.1 Ignavibacteriales bacterium
ACGCTGGGCCTTTTGTTAGATGCTTCCAAGGAACAATGCGATGGCTCGCGAATCTCGTTCGACCTCGAAGAAGAAACCGGTCCTGCACGCACTGCCGCTGACCAAACGGAATTATCAGATCATCGGTGTTGCTCTCGCATGCATCGTCCTTGGCTATGTTGCCCTTGCGCAGGAACCATGGGATGGTGTGCTGCCACTTATCGTCGCACCAATTCTGCTTTTCCTCGGATATTGCGTGTTCGTTCCCTACGGCATCCTCTACCGCAGGAGAGAAGAGCAGGGGGGAGCAGAGAGTGGCACATCGGCCGATGTCGCCAGGTCATGATCGTCCCTTGAAAGAACCTTGTTTTTCCCGTACATTTCTCCGAACGGTGCCGGTATGAGCGTATTGCTCAGGCAGAACTGTGTTTTAGTCAGCGGGCAATGGTTTTCTGACCATCTGGCAGCTTGCCTCCGGCGAATGACGAACAATGGGGCGTGTAGCTCAGCGGTAAAGCGTCTGCCTTTTAAGCAGAAGGTCGATGGTTCCCTGCCCGCCTGTTGGCAGATTGTTCATTGCAGAGGATTGTAATGTTGGGCGCGTAGCTCAGGGGTAGAGCATCTGCCTTTTAAGCAGAGGGTCGATGGTTCGAATCCATCCGCGCTCACAACACTTGCTAATTCTGTGAGTTGGTAATTTGGTAGTTTAATCCGATAGACCTCTTAGCGCGTTCCACAAATTAGCAAATTCCCCAATTACCAAATTACCCAATGTTTCGCCCGGATGGTGGAACTGGCAGACACACCGTCTTGAGGGGGCGGCGCCCGAAAGGGCATGCGAGTTCAAGTCTCGCTCCGGGCACGAGTTCAACAACGTAAGGAGGTCACTGAGGATGCAACGAATCGCAGCAGTTCTTGCGGCGGCCGTGATAATCACCGGTGCCGCGGTAAGCCAGTCGGAAACGCCATCGCAGACCGACATCGAGGCGAAAAAGCTTTTCAACGAGGCGAACGGGCTCTACAAGGCAGGTAACTACATGGGGGCGATTGAGAAAGTGAAGGGAGCCATTTCACTTCATCAGGATTATCGATACACGTATCTCCTGGGTCTCTGCTACAAGAACACCAAGCAATACGATGAAGCGGTAAAGACGTTTTTGGCATCCGCCGGTCAGAACGCGAGTTTTGAGGGTACCCATAATGCGCTTGGAGGCGTTTACCTCGTTCAGGGTGACTTCGACAAGGCGATTGAGTCATTTAAGAAAGCGCTTAACATCAATTCGAAGCTAAAGCCGGCGCAGAAGGGAATCGGCGAGGCGTATCTGGGAAAAGGACAGGAATTGATGAAAGACGGGAAATATGAGCGCGCCGGTTCGCTGATCGACGAAGCCTTGGAACAACATTCGGACAATCCTAAACTCTATCTCCTCGCAGCCCGGATTTATAACCGGCTCGAGCAACCGCAAAAGGCGCTGGATGCCGCGAATGGAGCATTGAAACAGAAAAAAGGCCGCTCCAAGGGTGCTGAATATTTTGAAATCGGCGTTGCCTACAAGAAACTCAATGACATCAAGAGTGCGCGGAATGCATTTGCTGAAGCCGCCAAGGATCCTGCGTACAACCGAAACGCCCAATATGAACTGGAAGGACTGAAAGGGAAGTAACGTTTTCCTATGCGCCGAACACAATGAAGGGACGGAGGTCTTCGTCCCTTTTTTTGTTCTGGTTGTGTCTCAAAAGAAAGACTCGTAAGTTGCTCCAGAATTTTCCATGAAAACCAGGGCTGTGATTGTCGTGCAAGGCCTGGTCCAGGGTGTCGGTTACCGGTACTATGTCCACCGTTCCGCCACGACACTCGGATTGAAGGGATTCGCGGAAAACCTTGCAAACGGTGATGTCAAGATCGTTGTGGAAGGGGAACGGGGCATGGTTGAAGAACTCATCAAGACAGCCCGCATTGGGCCGCGGGCAGCTCAGGTAACGTCCGTCCGGGTAACGTGGGAAACCCCCGAGGACGAATTTACAGGATTTTCCGTTCAATGAACATACGCTCCCTCCCAGCAAGACTTGGCATCGGCTATGACGCGCATCGATTTGGCGCCCGCCGGCGTCTCATGCTTGGGGGTGTATACATTCCATCACGCCCCGGTCTCGAGGGTCACTCGGATGCAGACGTTCTCCTCCATGCAGTCTGCGATGCGCTTCTGGGCGCGGTCGCTCTGGGTGACATTGGACGGCACTTTCCAAATTCAAGCCGAAGGTACAAAAATATCCCATCGCTCAAATTGCTGGCGCGCGTCCGGGAAATGCTTCGAAGGCGGGGATATACTGTAGGCAATATTGACGTCACGGTGATTTTGGAACGACCGAAGATCGCCCGGTATGCCGGGCGCATGATTCGAAACATCGCGCGGACGCTCAACATACAGCCAAGTCAGGTGTCGGTGAAGGCAACAACAAACGAGAGGATGGGCTTCATTGGCCGTGGCGACGGATGCGCCGCTCTGGCAATAGCATATGTGTTCCCTCCGGAGTAAACCTTGTGGAGCACCTCGTCGAACGCCTGCTTGACCTGAACCCATTTCTGATCTACGCCGTCGTTGCATCCATCGCCTTCATCGAGAATATCCTTCCTCCGTTTCCGAGTGATGTTGCCGTTGTTGCTGCGGGGTCTCTTGTCGGCCTCGGCACGATCGGATTGATTCCGCTTCTGGCAGTAACAACAGTTGCCAGCACGCTTGGATTTATCACCATGTATTTCATCGGCCTATGGTTCGGGAGACGCATTCTTGAACAGGGCAAGATCAAGTTCCTTCCCCTCGAAAGTGTGCATAGAGTTGAGTCGTGGTTTCGTATCTATGGCTACTGGGTGATCGCCGGAAACCGTTTCCTGGCAGGCACGCGTGCGGTGGTGTCCTTCTTCGCCGGCATTTCGGAGCTTTCCATTACAAAAACAACCATGCTTTCCTTTGTCAGCGCCCTCGCCTGGAATTCCATTTTGATTCTTTCCGGAAAGGCGCTTGGGGAAAATTGGTCCTCTCTCGCCGGGTATCTGGAAACGTACAGCAAGGCGGTCACGGGGATCATTGTGGCCATCCTTGCAATAGTCTTGATCCGCTTTCTGTGGAGACGTAAGCGCAGTAAGATCGCGACGGCCCCGAAGGAGCCCAAGAAATGACAGAATACCTCTATTCCATTGATCTCGCCGCTTTCTATTTTGTCAACCATTCGCTGCAAATCGGCGTGTTTGACGTCCGCAGGCCCGTGATGACCGATCTCAACAAGCAACCTGCGGTTCTTGCAGCCGTTTTTGTTCTTCTCGTGGGAATGTTGGTGAAAGGGG
>JACQPU010000124.1 GCA_016207365.1 Ignavibacteriales bacterium
ATTTCCTCGATTTTTTGTTCCAGTTCGATGATCGGCTTTTCGAACTCAAGAATCGTTCTGGCCAGTCCTCAATTCCTTCCCTCGTGCACGTCATCCTTCGTCTTTGTCCTTCCTAACATCGCCTCAAGCAGGATCTCCAGATCGAGCCACACGGATTGGTTCCTCGCGTAGGAGACGGCAGTTCGTCCTACCTCCTCACGCGTCAGCTCGCGATCGCGCTGAAGCTGAACAAGACCCGTGAGGCCCGGTTTACCCAGGTTTACAGGGGGAGGTGGCGAGCCGTTGCGCGAGAATGCCGCCATCGCCCTCTCGGGCGGACCAACAAGGCTCTTTCGGCCTTTCAAAACGTCAGGGAGGCCGAGAATGAATGTGGACGTTGAAGAACCACTGAGGACCGATTTGAAATATACAAAAGGATACACGGAAAGCAAGAGCACGCCTGCAATGGCAACATCCATCAACCGCTTTGTCAGCCGGTTCAACCTGCGGTCAATGTTATTAGAAATCTGCACCAACGGAATGTCACCGAGCGAATCCACTCCCGCCTTGCCGATCATAACCTCAAGCGTGTCAGGGACAAGATAGTAATTGACCGACCTGTTGCCGGCGCGGCTCATGACGGAAAGGATGTCCATGTACGAGAGGCCGTCGGTTGAAAAGATCACATCCTGAATGCCGTGCTCGTAGACGAGTTTACCGACGTTGTCCATGCTCCCCACAATCGGAGTTCCATCCACTCGCTCTCCCACACGCCTCCGTCCGCGATCCACAAATCCCACAACCGAATGTTCCTCACCCGGTTTCTGTTCCAAGCGCTTCTTGAGCTTCCGCGCCGAGTCGTCCGTCCCCACAATGAGCGTTCTTCGCCCGAAGAGGGTGCCGTGCGGTTTCCGGAGCCGAACCAAAAGTCTCCAACCCGGAAGCAATGCCATCGTGAAGACGCCTGACATCACAATAACGAGCCTGCTGAATGCGTAGTCCTTGAAGAACGCAACCAGTGCCGACACAACGACGTAGCTTGTAAACACCACCGCCGCCGTACGCGACACCGACAAGGGGTGGTGCGTATAGACCCCCGTGAGGAAAAGTCCGCTTATGATCAAAACGGCCGGCACGGTGTACACAGCGGGGTAGGCGTACGCAGGAAAATAAAAAAACTGCCCCATGCGAAGAAGCTCTGCCACCATGAGACTCAGCACAACCAAGACCACATCCAGCACAGCAAAGCGGACGGGACGGAGTACGTGACGGATGGATGCCAGCCGCGAGGAAAGCACGATACCCAGCCTCAAAAGCACATGCATCAGAGACGATCCGCGCAGGTGCTTGGTGACATAGATGTGCATGGCATCATAAAACGTCTTTACCTCATCAATAGCACTGCGCCGTGTGCTTTCGCCCTTGTAATGAATAATCCTTGTTGATGGCACATAGTATGTGTTCCACCCTGCCTTCTTGATTCTATAGCACCAGTCGAGATCCTCTCCGTACATGAAGAAAGACTCGTCCAAACCGCCTGTTGCCTCATACGCCTCGCGGCGGACCATCATGAACGAGCCGCTGACGGCATCCACCTCGTAGGTCTCGTGAGGACTCAGATAGGTGAGATTGTAGCGGCCGAAAAGTTTTGATTTTGGGAAGAGAGCGCTCAGACCTGAAATCTTCGTGAATGCGGTCCATATGGTGGGAAAACTTCGTCTGCAGGCAAGCTGAAACGTACCGTCAGGATTAAGAATCATGCACCCCGCGCACCCGGCATCGGGATGGTCTTCGAAGAATCGCAGGAGAACCCGCACGGTGTCTTCCTGGATGACCGTATCGGGATTCATGAGGAGGAGATACCGACCGCGGGCTTGGCGGAGAGCTTGGTTATTGGCGCGGCCGAATCCGGTGTTGGACTTGTTGACGAGAAGGCGAACCGACGGAAACGTCGATCGGATCATTTCCACGCTGCCGTCGTCCGAGGCATTATCCACCACAAATACCTCCGCCCGGATCCCTTTTAAGGCCTTGAACAGCGACGCAAGGGCCTGGTGAAGAAATTCCCGCACGTTGTAGTTGACGATCACAACCGACAACTGCGGTGCAGCTTCTGAGGGTTTTCTAGAAGGCATGGAAGAGGCTCTTGAACTTCAGCTTCCACACAAGCCACGCAGCCTCGTAAATGATGTTCTTCGACATCTTCGACACACCGACGCGACGGTCCACAAACACAATGGGGATCTCACAGACGCGAAATCCCTTTTTCCAGGCTATGAACGTGGTCTCGATCTGAAACGCATAACCGTTTGAGTGGACGGAGTCGAGGTCAATCGCTTCAAGCACGACCCGCCGGTAACACTTGAATCCTCCTGTGGCATCTCTCACCGGCATGCCGGTAATGTACCGCGTATAGACATTAGCCATGAAGCTTAACATCAGCCTCCGCATGGGCCAGTTGACGACATTGACCCCCGAGACGTACCGCGATCCAATGACCAGATCGCACAGCTCCGCCTTTTTCAGCATGCGCGGCAGTTCGTTCGGATCATGCGACAAATCCGCGTCCATTTCGAAAACGAAATCGTACCCACGTGCAAGAGCAAACTTGAATCCCTCGACATACGCCGTCCCGAGTCCCAGTTTTTCACTCCGCTCGATAAGGTGGACGCGCTGATCGCTTTCCCGCAACAGGCGCACCAGTCCCGCTGTCCCATCCGGAGAATTGTCATCAACGACAAGCACTTCGAAATGCGCTCCGAGACTGAGAATCTTCGGGACGATTTGCGGAATGTTATCCGATTCGTTGTACGTCGGAATGACGACGAGGGAACGTTTCATGACATCGAACGGACGGCGGCTCCGCGGGGTTGCACAACACTCCGGACAACCGATACGATGGCGGACTGCTGTTCATTGGACAGTTCCGTGTGCATGGGCAGCGACAGGACCTCATGGCACACAAGCTCGGTAACGGGGAACGACCCTTCGCCCACACCGGGTCGACGAAACGCGGGTTGGAGATGAAGCGGAATGGGATAATAGATGGCATAAGGAATGTTGGCGCGAACGAGAGCCTCAACAGCCGCATCACGCTGGCCGAGCCTGATGGTATACTGATGAAAAACATGGCGGCCATACGGGGCCTCAAACGGAACCGTAATATCCGAACCGGACAGCAAGGCATTGTACTTCTGCGCCGCTGCCCGCCTGGCTTCACACCACTGATCAAGGTACTTCAGCTTCACCTTGAGCACCGCCGCCTGTATCGTATCAAGCCGGCTGTTCACTCCCAGAATCTCGTGTTGGTACCTGACCTTCGACCCATGTACAATGATCATGCGCAGCCGCTCTGCGAGGGAATCATCGTTCGTTACGATCATTCCCGCATCGCCAAAGGCTCCCAGATTCTTGCTCGGGAAGAAACTGATCGCCCCCATCAGTCCGATCCCACCAACCTTTCTTCCTCTGTACTCGGCCCCCATGGCCTGGGCCGCGTCTTCAAGCACCGGAATTCCGTGCTTTCGCGCAACCTCCATGATAGGATCCATGTCCGCAGATTGGCCGTAGAGATGGACCGGAATGATGGCCTTGGTCTTCTTTGTGACCGCCCTCGACAATTGCTCCGGATCGATGTTGAAGGTCTTCGGATCAATGTCCGCATACACCGGCGTGGCACCCAGGAGGACTATAGTCTCCGTCGTCGCCACAAAGGTAAACGGCGTGGTCACAACGTCGTCACCGGGACCGACGCCAAGAGCCATCATGGCCACCTGCAACGCATCCGTGCCCGATGCACAGCCGACCGCATGCTTCACGCCAAGGTATCCTGCAGCGGCCTTCTCGAACTCCGCCACTTCCTTTCCCAGAATAAACTGCCCCGAGTCAAGAACGCGATGAATCGCTTCGTCAATTTCGTCTTTGATTTTCCGATACTGGCCGACGACGTCGACCATTTGGATTGCCATAGTGAAGAGTAAAGGGTGACGAGTTGTTAGGCGGTGGTTTAGTTGTTTGTGTTTTTGATTGAGCG
>JACQPU010000125.1 GCA_016207365.1 Ignavibacteriales bacterium
ACCATGTACAGATCGTTGGCGCGTCCGCGCATATCCCGATATTCCCTGAAACGGGCTGAAACAGAGACCAGGTAATCTGTGCGTGCGGGATCCCAATCCTCCCATCCCACATTGTACTGAAGATATTTTCCTATCAGCTCGTAATACTGCTGATCCGGCCTTCTCGGCAACCTATGACTGAATCCCGTGCTCGCAATCGCACCGATGTGCTGCTCCCATGCATTCAGCTTGTTCCAGTCGACACGGTCCCAGGGAGGCACACCTGGATCATTATTGACCACAATTCCGGCCGGCGGAGGATTCGGATTCAGCGACGGGCCGTGTAGTTCCATCCATTGTGCATACCTGACAACCGACCAATAGGAGTCTGCATACCGCTCGAACTCATCAGTCTGCCTGTCCCCTTTGCCATCGTACGTTGCATAGACAATCCAGAGAAGAACCTCTGCTCCGAAGAACGCTGCGGCGCGCCAGTATTCCTCGGTATACAGCTCGCCGGCTCCGGGGAGTAAAACTGAGTAAACGGCCGCGCGGAAAACCGACTTACGTTCCTTTCCGTCCATAGTCGAATCCCTGTACCCACGCCCAATGTCAAGATCCACGCGCAAATTACCGGTGAGCGGCGGCAACGAGCTCTGACAAACCATCGAACACGAGAAAACAACGGCAAGAACGATCTGTCTCAATGTGAATTCCTCCCCAGGAACCTCGTCCACGAAGGGACGATTTGTCCGAGTTCAAATCCGAAAAGAACTCCAAAATACCACCGCCATTCATGTCCATACCGAACCGGGATTCCTGCAAACGTCCGTGTAAACTCATCGAATCCATATGCCCCCGAGAAGAAAAACCTTGTGGGATAGGCATAGAACGAGAAGGCCTCAAGGCGCAGTTCAAATCCAGCGTCCGATTTCCAATCGGACAACCGGGGTACCTTCCCCGTCCATGCATTCCCAAAATCAACAAACGCCGAAGCATACAGTTTCGTGAAGATGAATTGAAGAAACCGAAAATCAAGTTTTCTACCGATGGGAAATCGGTACGTAAGCGTCCCGGCCGCATTGGTATTTCCGCCAAGGGAGTAAAAGGGATAACCCTTCATGCCGACGAGCCCCCCCGCGTAGACATCAAAAAAGCTCTCTACGGTTTTCCCGATGACTCCCGCTGCTCTGAGGCTGAGCGTGAGAGTGTGGTGACGAAAAGGAAGTCCGACGTATTCGTTCCAAGAGAACTCGGCACGGTGAAACACGAATCTTTGGTACAACGGTACCGCCAGACCCGACGTGAAATCGAATTCACCCTCGGGATTAAACTTGTTGTTTTCGTACGCGTATCGGAAAACCACCGAGCGGCCCGTTGGATTGATCTCGCTCTCGACGCCAGGATCGCGATAATCCCCACGGACCTGAACACTGAACGCATTCCCGATAAAGTAAACGTTTCGAAAGGCCGGCACAAGTACAACCCGGTTCGGATCGATGAACGCGCCGATGTCCGCATGGTATCTGCTCAGCGTGTACGACGTTCTCACCTCCGTCCTCTCGTGAACGACGGGTTGACGAAGGGATAAATTGAATTCAAAGAGATTATAGGTGATCTGCGGAGAGATCGGTTTAGGAGAAGGTTCGAGAAAGAATGTTGCGGACGTTTTACGCGTAAGATTGTACAACTCCAGCCCCGCGACAGGCTCCAGGCCGATTGTTGAGATCAGCGGGAGTCTATCGCGATACTCGAGAATGACGGCGATGTCACGTTCAAATCGCCGATTCAAGGCTGCTCCGGCGAAGAGCGTCAGCTTTTCGAGCATGTCGTAGGAACTGACATACAATCCGGGTTTGAGAATGTCGACCCCGCTGTTTCGGGGGTTGTAATTGTCAAACCGAAGAATCGGAAAGAAGTTCAAGCTGGTGAACGTGTGCCGGTATGCTCTCCCCTCGTTATGGACATTGACCTCTGGGTTTGCGACAGATGACCATTCCGTCGCAGAATGAGTTAAAGGCATGGGAA
Organism: Ignavibacteriales bacterium; assembly: GCA_016207365.1. GTDB lineage: Bacteria > Bacteroidota > Ignavibacteria > UBA10030 > UBA10030 > JACQPU01. Next base: position 2,008 of record JACQPU010000125.1, read on the forward strand.
TCGTTGTGGGGGGCCGCGTCTCAACCGGCTCAGGTTTCACCTCTGATGCAGGAATGTATCGGATGGCGTAACCAGAGGAAGAATAAGATGCGTACAGCAAGTCACCTTCGTTGTTGACCGCGGGAAGAAAGGCTCCACCGAGGACGTTGGTGATCTGTTTCGTCGCGCCGGCTCTCAAATCCAGCGAGTAAATATTGAAAATCCCTGTTCGATCGGATGAGAAATACAGAGTCCCATCGCTGGCGAAGAAGGGATTGCGGCAATCACCATTCGCCGCGACGATCTGAATCTCTCCTCCGTCCGCTTCCACTATTCCAATCGATTGTCCGTGTCCTTGTGAATATCCGAAAGCAATTTTTGATCCATCGGGCGACCACGCCGGCGTATACACCTGATGACCCCGAGAAACGCTCGTGAGTTCGCGGATGTCTGTGCCGTCTACTCTGCACGTACCGATATTCAACGTACCGTCTGAGCCATACGTAAACACAATCCGAGACCCGTCGGGAGAGAGGCGCGGATTGAACGCGCGAAGTCCATGGGTTAACCTTGTTTCCCGCTTTGTCTGCATGTCGAACGCATACAGATCCGACCATCGCGACCAATGTGCATTGTCAGAGGAAATCTTGGCATAGACCAGGGTTTTCCCGTCGGGAGTCAGAGAAAGGGTCGATCGTACTCCCTTGACAAGCATTTCCGATTTCTTCCGATCGGGATCGTACAAATAGACGGAACTTTCAGCAAAATAATCCTTCCCTTTGTTGGAAACGTAGAGAATCGATCGATGATCAGGACCAAAAACAGGGTAGAAGTTTCCGAAGCCGCCATCGTCTATCATTGCGCCTTCGCGCAAGCCCCCGGTTGCCCGGCGGGTTTCTCCATAGATCGAATTCATGAAGGATTTCCATTCTGCATAAATCTCTCGTCCGGTTCTCCCAAGTATCTGTTCGATCGCCCCGTCGATTGTGACTCGTGGAAGAGACGCCAACGCCCGCGAAATCCTTTCGAGCGATCCCACACCATACGTCTCCGCGATATACCGCACAAGGGAGAATCCTGCATTGTAGGCAGATTCATTTCCGAGACTGGTCTTGCCGAACACGGCCATGTCTTCCCACGAAAGCAGGTTTCCTTCAAGCACGTTCATCCGGAGGATCATGTCCCGGTGCGTATCCCAAAAATCGTATGTGAGCGAGGGGTGATTGTACTGCGCCGTGCCTTCGGCAAACCAGCTTGGAACAAGGAAGAACGAAAAAGGATATGAGACGACGACATTCGGATAACCATATAAGACATCTGGCCTCCGTTCGGATTCGTACCCGAACCACTGCAAGTACAAGGCCGGGATTCTTCGCCCGAGTTTCATTGCAACTTGAATCTGCACGATGTGCACGAATTCGTGTGTTACGACGTTCTGGAGCCAGGGATGGATCCCCCTGAGCTCGAAATCCATTGCGGGTGCCCAGATCTCGATCTTGTTGTCAAAGAAGTACGCCGCACCGTTGGAGTAGTCACCATGGTCGCGGATGACGATACTCACTTTTTGATCCGGCCGATGACCGTACATACCGGTAACGGGCGCATAGATGGACTCTGCAATCGCAGCGACTGTCCGCCCTGTCCACATTGCTCCGGAATGCGTGTGAACCAGAAAATGCTCGGTCTCGATCGTCCTCCAATCGAGCTCGGTATGAGGGAACACAACTTGTCCATCCAGCTCCCCCCAAGTGAGAAAAGCCAACAGAACGAGCACGAGAAACCGACTGCTCATTGCACCCTCACCGCGAGTCTGGTGACCTCGTTCATTCGCAAGATTATTCCAAACCTGTGCGTGGTTGTCCCGATTGTCAGCTCGAGATACACGACATTGTTAATCCTGTAATTCCCGACAAATGCATCGGTGCCGGTATACAGGGGGACAGGATAATAACCTACCGGGAGCGAGTCATCAGAAATGGAGAATACGCCGTTGGCATCGGTTGTCGCTGTAACGTGGCCATCAACGAGCACGGGATACGAATGCCGGACCGCTCCGTCAACCACGTAGCGAACAATGTACACACCGCTCCGAACAAGATTCCCTGAATTGTTCCGCTTATCCCAAGGTCTGTAGAAGCTTGGTCCCGACGGAGATTCGGCGGCAAGGTTTCGCACAAGCCTGTTCTTAAGATCATAAACGTCGATGACGACATACTCGCCCGGTGATTGGAGGATGTACTCGCGCTGCGGCTGAGGGGAGCTGCTCACAAAGTCCATGCCGTAGGACACTTTGATCGCAACACCGATGACGGGTTGATCCAAACCGTCGAGCACCGTTCCCTCAATTTGGTAACCTTCCGTGGGTCGTCGTACTTCGACCAAATCGGTGTCCCGGCATCCTGTTACCAGGATCAACAAAGCGATAATCCAATGATGTACCTTTGAGGCCATGCCTATTTCACAACTGCGATCTTGATGACAACAGCTTCATGTTTTCCGCTTCCAAGTGCTTCGACGTGCGCGAAATAAATGCCGCTCTCTATTCCGGAAACATCCCAGGGAACTTCTTCATCCGCCCCACCTGAAGTGGCCGTCTGCAATTCCGCCACAGTTTCTCCTGCCAGAGTCAAGATCCTGATGGATATACGCGCCGGATCTGACGTGTAGAAGCGGATTCTCGTTGTCGGTCCGTACACCGGGTTCGGCCAGTTGTAAACCCTTTCTGAAGGAAGGAACGATGTCGAAATCGGACCGGTTCCAACAGTGCTGATCACTGATACACCGGTCTTCGCCGCGTTTCCCCTCTCCTGGAACCATTCCCGTTGAAGATTCGCGTACGGACGGGCGATTTCCCACACGTCAAGAGCGCCGTTTCCCGGAGCAACTGCAATCCGCACACTGCCAGCCGGCGAACGGAACACCGCCGGCGTTCCTATGACGGGTCCACTCACTTGTACACTGAACCCATCGACCACGCGTCCGTCGGCGTCCACCACATGGAGAACACCCTCGCGCGTCAGGACAAGAATATCAGGCCGGCTATCCCCGGTGAAATCCGCGACAAGCGGTTCGGTCATGATTTCACTCTGGAATCGTACGGGAAATCCGTCGAGTAACGTTCCGCGGGCGTTCAAGACCATCAGCATGTTCCCCAGCCGTACAACGATGTCAAGCACTCCATCGCGGTCCAAATCCGTCGGAACCAAACTTTGAACACCACCCGTTGAAATCGAGAACGGGAGGTTAGCGAGGCTGAACCGAAACAGCGTTCCTGAGAGCGCCCGGTCGATCACAGAAACCGTCAGCGGAGATTCATTGACAAGAAGGAGGTCGGATCCACCGAAGCGCACCCCGCGTACATGATTCCCTGGCGTGCCAAGGGGAAACGTCGAACTCCCGTTTGTAAGACCTGTTTTAGTTAAATCAATGAGCTCGTCGGTCCAAGGTCCCGAACCGGGAAACGCAATCAGATCGCGAATGGGGCCGGAACCCCAATCTCGGAGATGCAACGCCCCGTTGTCGAGGCGAAGCGTGAGGATTCTCCCTTGAGCAGTGCCGGCGAAGGCGTGAGGAATGCCGGCGGAGTCGGCGATGATCGGTCCTGAAACAAGAGAGTCGCCAAATGTATGAACAGAAAGCGTATTAACATCAAAGATTCCGTCAGCGTCAGAATCACTGAGCGCTCGGAGATACATCGTACTGTCACGGGCAGAAACGACGTACGTCGGTGCTCCTTCGCGCACCGCCAGATATCCAAGGCTTCCCTCGGTACCGAGGAAGCCGTCGACAGACAACGTTCTCGAATTGCCCGTGAACGCAACCCCGGCACTGCCTGTCGCTCCGCCGTAATAAATCCCTGAGTCGGTTACTGCAATGCGTACACCTTCCGCTCCCGCAACCGGAGCCGTCCGAAATACTCGGTAGATCGATTCACTTCCCTGTGAAACAGTCGCCGTCATGCGCGCCCCACGAGGACTGAAACTTCTGATCTTCACGAACGTGGAAAACCCGGAATTCGCTCTGGTATTCGGATAGGTCGAATTGTCAAACTCATTCGTATACACCGGCGAGCTATTCCCTGAATACCAGAAATCCAGTGGCCACCCGTTTTCCGTCCCGCTGCCAGGGTCAAGAATGTCGTATGCAGCCCCGATATCCTGCGAACCGTCTGCTTCCTCCAGGTCCACAGTACGGCGCGCTGGGTCGGCATTGAGCGTATTCGTTGCCATCTTTGCTGCAAGGTCGGTCTCGTCGATGTGCCAGAGAAGGATACCGCCCCCTTCAAATCCGGGCTCAAGGGTGGATCCCGGAAGGGCCCAATCAAAATCCTCGGCATCAATCAGGGATCCGTAGATCCTTGTCACGTCGTTGAACGCAAATCCCGCCGTATCACCATCAAAGTGCATCGACACAACCTGGCCTCCGCGAAGAATGCTCAGAGTCTGGCCATTCCCCAAGGGATCGCGGCTCCGATGTTCTATCAGAAAATATTCATGAGCGCTCACGGGAATCTTGTACACCGTATCTCCACCCGATTGCGTTAATCCGACGGCAGGGAGAGTAATCGAGGTAGTACCTGATTCCAGAACAACCGGAGTGGTCCACCCGAGAAAGATTTTTTCCCAAGCCGACAGTTCGGGCGGCAACACGCCGTTATAGGCAAAGATCGCGGCCCCATCCATAAGTCCGAATTGTCCGATGCCCGACCGACCGGTCTTCGTATCAAATAAGTCTGGCAGTCCCAAATAGCTTCCAAACGACGATGCGAGGAGTCCGTTAATGCCGAGCTGGAAAGTATCAACCGAGGATCCTCGCGTGAAAACCCGTGTCTCGGTCTCCGGAATAATCATTGAGTTCGTGATGTGGAACGATCCTCCGGCAACAGGAATCCCCTGGTATAGCGGATTGTCGAGATAGGCCCTGAGAGTTTGAAGATTGATCGTAACAGAGGGAATATCGTAAGGCGTTGGATCAGACCCGAGGAGGGACACAAGATCGACATCCCTTCCCACACCCGCGTGAAAGATAATGAATGCGTCGTAATTCGAGAAGGGAAAGCCTGGACGGGCGACATCAGCCGCGGCCCAGCTATCTTCCATCAGCCTGGCCAGGCGGTTGAGATCATTCTCTCCGCGGGGGGCATACACAGCCATCGAATCCGCAAGCTGCACCGTCTCCGGGAAGAGCTCGGCCTGAATGGTGAGCCATCCATTGGACACTTTGCCAAAATAGTTTTCCAGGAAACGCAGCTTTGACGCGAAGTACGCGGAGTCGTGGGGAGGTGGATCGATCTGCAGAGGGGATCCGGACGTCAGGAATCGACCTGTTCCGCTTGTGCGCGGATCCGCGTCCTGCTGAAACTCGACCAGAAGGCCCAGTACGCGGACCGTCTGCAACGTTGTCGCGCGTTCGGCACCCCGAAGTAACGGAAGCTTACGAGCGAAAGGAGTCCCTTGCGACGACGCGTGTGACCAAAGGATCAGGACTGCGATTGCGAGGACACCGGACCGTTTCATGCCGCTCCGCAAAATTCAGCATATCTCCCCGCGATCAGAACGGCGATTTCTCCCACGTCATCGCCAGTGTGAAACGCAGCGTCTCTCCCAGAGGGTGCTTGTCTTCAAAGGCATCGATATAACTAAAATCAAAGCCATAAATATCATACCGGAGTCCGGCGCCAAAGGTCATGAACTTTCTGTTCCCGTATTTCGGATCTTCATAGAAGTATCCGATCCGGAGTGCTATCAGTTTTGGGGAGCCGTACCAGTACTCCAGTCCCATGCTCGTGACAATGTCGCGCAATTCCTCTCGGAGTGACTTGTCGACCCATGAGTAATAGATGGCACGATAGAAGGGATCTGTTTTCCCTCTGCTGTTCCGCCGCACAAGCAATTTGCTGAAATCGAGAATATATGTGAGGTTATTGAACTCGGTTTGGACCACATCCACCGCGAAACCCAGGCGGAAATTTAACGGCAGGGGATCCGCTTGTTCTTCATCAATGTAGGTGAGACTTGGTCCGATGTTCGAAATATTGACGCCGACGCCGATCGCATCGCGGAGATATGTATCCGTAAAGGGAATCCTGACGTTCTCGGGCCTGTAGAGGAGTCCAAGGTCAAAGCTGATGCCAGAGGCAACACCGGTCCCTTTTTCTTCTTCGGTGCCAAACGGGGCGAGGCGGCTGTGGATAAACCTCGCGTTAATCCCGAGGCCCAATTCATTCAGGGCGCGCGTGGAATAGCCCGCCGTGATGGCAAACTCATATCCCTTGAACCGACCGATTTCCTCAGGACCTGTGGATGCGGTGCGAATAAACTCTCCTAGATTCAGGTAGGTGAGCCCGGCCGAAATTGTCCCGTCCAATTCCGGCATTTCATGCTTAAAGACAGTGTGAGCAATCCACAGGTCCGAGAGACCAAACCCCGGAAGCCAGTTTGCGTGGGACATCGCAAGCTCAGTACCGGTTTGAAACGCGTACCCGGCCGGATTCCAATGCAGGGCCCACACGTCATCAGCAAGGCCTCCTCCACCCTCGCCCATTCCGCTTGCCCGTGAATTCGGGGCGATCAGGAGAAACGGTACTGCCGATGTCGATACCTGCGCGGGGAGAATTTCCGCAGCGACAAGGATGAGCATGCACGTCACAACAACCTTCTTCATCATAGAGCCTTCCTTCTTCAAGCCATCGAATAATAGGTGATTACGTTTCGAACATCAAGAACACCTCGTTACTGCAGCCGCGCGAGTTTTCCAATGACCTCCCGCGTATTCATGGATTGCATGTCCCTGGTAATGATCTTATAGAAATATACACCATTCGAAATCTGATCGCCGTTTTGGTCACGACCATCCCATGGGATGGCAACAAATCTGTCCGTGACCGCGGACATCTGCATGCTTGCAATCAGCCTGCCGGAAATCGCATAGACCCGGATTTCCACATCGACAGGGCGCGAGGAACTTCGCTGGAACGTGAAAGTCGTTGAACGCGCGAAGGGATTGGGAATATTGAGCGCATTGTACACATC
>JACQPU010000134.1 GCA_016207365.1 Ignavibacteriales bacterium
AGCCCGTGTAGCTCAACAGAATTGTCATCACAAACAAGATCACTCCTATGACCCAGTTGAACTCCTTGGGCGGCCGATAAGCCCCGGTATAGAAAACCCTCAGCATGTGGAGAAACACCACCGCAACCATGGCATGAGCAGCCCATCGGTGCATATTGCGAAGGAACTGGCCGGATGAAACGACGAATTGCAGATCCTTCATGTCCCAATACGCTTGCGGCACAGACGGGCGATAATACAACATCAAAAGGGCTCCGGTTATCGTCAGTACAATAAAGAGTCCTAACGAAAGCCCGCCAAGCCCCCACGTGTAGGTGAACCGTATTGAGCGTTTTCGCACTTTGGTGGGATGAACGTGAAGAAAGAAATTGTAAAATACGGTTTCGGCCCGGGTGCGGTTGGTTTCGGGAAGCCCATGGCGAAATACCGAGCGCCACACCTGTGATCGATAAAGTCGTTCAAACATTTGTTTCACGACTGATCACCAAATCCTTCCTTTTCGCTCTCGAGTTCCAATCTTACTTCTTCCACAACTTCGACTATCATTGGGAAGTATCGATCAAGCCCGCAGTCGAGATGACGGCGGGTCAAACATTCTCCATCCGGCAACTGATGCTTGCAGCGTACGCAAACGGTGTTTCGCAGTGCGTCCACATACACGTCGAGTCTTGGGCTTTGCACTGATGAGATTGCCTCGATAATTCTCGGAAAATATGATGTAATACCGCACCCTTCCTCAGACCTCAGCCGGCACGTACCATGACCATCGCTGTCGATACATTTTGAGCACACTCTATACTTTACCGCCTCCCAATACAATTCCAATCCTTTCATAGGATCCTTTCTCTAGACTTTGAGAATAACTTCCTCGCCGACTACAACCCCTTTATCAACAATCAATTGGCCTCGGTCATCCGTTGTCATCGCGAACTTTGGCAGGGACCTGGGTGCCGGACCCTCAATGAGACGTCCCTCTCCATCGAATTTGCTCCCGTGACAGGGACAAGCAATGATCCCCTCTTCAGATTTCCAATTCGTAATGCAGCCCAGATGAGTGCACACAGCTGAGACTGCAACAAGGTAACCCTCTTGAGCTCTGACGATAAATACCTTTTGTTTCTTGTTGAGCGTAACTGACCCGACTGGGAAGTCTTCAACAACGCCAGCCTTGAATTTTGAAGGAGGCTCCCGGAGAACATTCGGTGAAAGAAATTGAGCCGTAAGAATTACGCTTCCCGCCGCAACAATCCCAATTGCCCCTCCACCCATGGCCTCGAGAAAGTAGCGCCGCGTGATAGGATTACCTTCTTCTTTTTTTGCTTTTTCTTGCACAGTGAACTCTCACATTCATTGAACGAGCAAAGTTACCGACGCGCGATACTGCTCCATGGTGATACATCCTACGGGACATCGTTTTGCACACAGACCGCAACGAATGCAAATGTCCTCATCCTTAATCATGACAGCACCGGTTTCTGAGGCGCTTTCACCTCTGACGACGATATCATACTCTTCCTGCAACTCCAAGATAAGAGCTTCGTCCGCCGCCACGCGGTCGAGTGCAACCAGCTCGATGCAATTCTCGGGACAAATGTCCACGCAGCCCCCGCAGAGAATACATTCCGTTCCGTTCTCCTCTCCTCCGGGTTCAAAAATTGTATTAACCCAACAGTGGAGGCAACGGGATGCTTCTCGCCGTGCCTGATCTCCCGAGTAACCCAATTCTACTTGCGCCACTCCGATGCGGCGGTCCATCGGAAGCGAAGGGATAGGGATACGCTCGGCTTTTTCAAAACCCCATACCCGGTTGTACGTTTTTGCATCATCGACGATGATTTCAATCTCTCGGTCGTTGAAAGCCAGACCCACGCCCTTTTTTCCCTCCCCCATGATATACTGATGAATTGACTGCGCCCCTTTTTTGCCGTTCGCGATCGCATCAATAGCATTACGGGGACCAAACGACACATCACCGCCTGCAAAGATGCCGGGGGCACTTGTGGCCAATGTTGCATGATCAACATTGATTGTGTTTCGAGGGGTAATTTCGATTCCGTCCTCCGGTTGAATCCAGGACAAATCAGAAGTTTGGCCGATCGCCATGATAATGGTGTCCGCTTCCATCGTTCGCTCAGAGCCGGGCGCAAATTTTGGACTGAATTGTCGGTGCTCGTCAAAGACCGAAACACAGTCAATAGTCTCGAATCCAACAACCTTACCGTTCCTTCCCAGGATTTTAACCGGTCCCTTTCGCGGATGGATATGGATGTGCTCCTCCAATGCCTCAGCGATCTCCTCCTTAGTCGCAGGCATCTCGTGCCAATCTTCAAGACATACAACGTGAACTTCCTTCGCGCCGAAGCGGACGGCGGAACGAGCCACGTCCAACGCTTCAGCAATTTCCGTCACATGTCCCACTTCTACTTTTTCCTGCCTGGCAGCGGTGCGGGCCACGTCTATGGCAACATTGCCCCCCCCGATCACGACGACCTTTTTTCCCAGTTCTACGCGGTAGCCGAGGTTGATATTGAGGAGAAAGTCCACAGCGCGGAATACACCGTCGAATTCTACTCCCGGTATCGTCAGATCACGGCTCTTATGCGCGCCAATCCCAATGAAGATTGCTTTGTATCCCAGCTGTTTTAGATCCGAAACGGTAAAATCGCGTCCGACGGCGGAATTCAGTTTCAGCTCAACGCCCAGACTGAGAATTGTGTTGACCTCAAGACGGATAAGCTCTCTCGGAAGCCGATATTCGGGGATCCCAAGTCGCAACATTCCCCCGGCCACAGCTTGGGCCTCGAATACGGTTACATCGTACCCCAAAAGCGCGAGATCGTGCGCGCAGGAAAGTCCCGCCGGGCCTCCTCCAATGACCGCCACTTTAATTCCATTCCTTGTGACGGTCCTGCCAAAAACCTCCTTCAGTTTGTCCAGATCGACCATGCTTTCAACACCGTAGCGCTCGCAAACAAACCGCTTGAGAGCACGAATGGCGATCGGTTGATCGAGTTTACCCCTCCTGCAGGCGGGTTCGCAGGGCGCCGCGCAGATGCGGCCACAGATCGAGGCAAACGGGTTCGGGCGCCGCGCAACGTGGTATGCTTCCTTATATCTGCCCTCTTCAATCAGCGCTACATAGCGCCCTGCCTCCGTGTGCACGGGACACGCAGCCATGCAGGGGAAATTCGAGTCAAGCCAATCTGTATTAACAAACTTCAGCTGGTGAGCCACAGTCCCTTATGCCTTGTTCACCTTCTCACCGTGAACCAAAAACGAAACGACGACGAGCGCGAGTGCAATGCCGATTAGTCCGAGCCCCCCGAAGAGCACTGTGCTGCTTTCCACCGAGAGCTCCATGACTTCAGGTGCTACTCCGCTTAAACGAGTCTGCGTCAAAAAAAGCAACAGGCCCATGATAAAACACAAAGCTGCAAACACGCGAAGGTGTACTCGCTTTTCCATTCTCTCTCCTTACCTCCTTTCTGCGGCTGATAATTAGCGCCTGATCTCGAAATCCACCACCACTTCTCCTTTTTCAGGCACTTCAATCTCAATGGATTGACCTTTGAGCTTCTCGTGCCAGATCTTTAATGTGTATTTCCCGGCTGGTACATTTTTAATCCCGTAACTTCCGTCTTTCGCACTCACCGCGTAATAGGGATTCTCGAGCACAATGATGTACGCTTCCATTTCCGGATGCACATTGCAGAGCATGACAGCAAAACATCCGGCTTCCTTAAACAAGTACGACCGGGTCTGTCCCTTCGGCCACGTGCCGAGGTTGAACTTTTGCGCACATTTATCAGGCGAGAAAACATTGTGCAAAACATCGTCACTGTTCTGGTAGTCAACAGTTGTACCTACGAGCACCGGCAGGACATGAGGAATAAAAACAAGGTTCTTTTGATCCATTACCTCGTGTTTTTCCGGCACCGCAAAGGCCATTCCTTGGACCTTGTCAATATGAACGACCGCATCGCCACTGTGTTTCCAACCTTTGGCTTTGACCGTTCCTCTAATATCTCCCGCGATGACCGCAGGAGAAGCAAGGAAGATAAAAAATAAGAACA
>JACQPU010000129.1 GCA_016207365.1 Ignavibacteriales bacterium
CCTTTGGAGAGGTGGTGAGTACCTCTGCGTGCCTGTTTCGAATCACAACGTCGTCTTCAATTCGAACCCCACCGACACCAGGCACATAGACGCCAGGTTCGATAGTCACCACGTTGCCTTCCCGCAGTACGTCTTTGCTGAGCGCAGAGAGTCTGGGATTTTCGTGGACTTGGAGGCCGAGGCCATGGCCGAGGGAATGGGGGAAGTAGCGGGCGAATCCGGCACGAGATATGCTTTTTCTTGCCACAGCGTCAAGATCAGCAGCCCGCATTCCGGCCCGCGCTGCCTCCACAGCCAGTTGCTGGGCTTCGAGCACGGCCTGGTAAATCTTCCGCTGCCTGATCCCGGGTTTACCGACGGAAACTGTTCTGGTAAGGTCACTATGATATCCTTCAACGCGACATCCGAAATCCATGGTCACAAACTCCCCGCGGGCCACCCTTTTTCGCGTTGCGCGGGCGTGTGGAAAGGCTCCACGCGGTCCGCTTGCAACGATGGGTTCAAAAGCATCCGCTTCCGCCCCACGGCGCCGGTGCTGATAAACGATCTCGGCGGCAATATCCAGCTCTGAGATTCCGGGCTTGAGAAGTGGAAGCACCGATCGGAACACTTCGTCTGACACTGAGACCGCTTTTCTGATGCGGGCGATCTCGGTCACGTCTTTGACCGCGGCCAAATCGTCGAGGATGTTTTTGACTTTTGAAAAACGGACCGACGGGAAAAGTGCCTTCAAACTCTCAAGTTCAGCAATACGGAGGGTTGTGGGATTGAACCCAACGCGGCCGGCGCGGCTGATGATTCGACGGTTCCTGATTTCCTGGAAAAGAGTCCCTGCAGCAATGTAAACCCGGTAACCGACGACCTCTTCCCTCGCCTGTGTTTTGTATCTGCCATCTGTAAAAAACGCGGCCGTTTGTGCTGTGATCACGCAACACGCGTTCGAGCCGGAGAATCTCGTGAGGTACCGCACGTGTGGGGGAAAGGTTACGAGAAGGGTATTGATTCGCTGGGAATCCAGATGCCTGCGCACCGCTGTGAGCCGTTGAAGAGTCGTTTCCCGGGGGGAAGGCTTTGCCACAGGGGATTAAAGGTGATAGTTGGGGGCTTCTTTGGTAATGTTGATGTCGTGAGGATGACTTTCCCGTAATCCAGCGTCGGAAATCCTCACGAACTGTGCCTTTTTCTTGAGTTCCGCAATCGTCCTGCACCCGCAGTATCCCATTGCGGCGCGAAGCCCTCCGACCATCTGAAACACGGTTTCCGCGAGACTGCCCTTGTAGGGCACCCGGCCCTCAATTCCTTCGGGCACGAGTTTCTGAATGTCGTCTTCCGCATCCTGGAAGTACCGATCACTGCTTCCTGCTCGCATCGCTTCCAGAGATCCCATCCCGCGATACATCTTGTAGCTCCGGCCTTCATACAGGACCTTCTCGCCAGGACTTTCATCGACGCCGGCGAAGAGACCGCCGACCATCACAGAATCTGCCCCCGCACCAATCGCCTTCGGAATGTCACCTGTTTGCTTCACTCCACCGTCGGCAATAACCGGCACATTGCTTTTTCTTGCCGCGGCCGAGCATTCCATGATGGCCGTAATCTGCGGAATACCGACACCTGCAATCACTCGTGTAGTGCAAATGGAGCCAGGACCGATTCCGACCTTCACAGCATCCGCACCTGCACGGATCAGATCCCGCGTACCTTCTGCAGTGCCGACATTGCCGGCAATCATATCAATGTCAAACCTGGCTTTGATCTTTTTTACCATACCCATGACGCCCTCGGAATGACCGTGGGCCGTATCGACCACAATTACGTCCACGCCGGCAGCGATCAGGGCTTGCACACGTTCAATGGTATCCATCGTGACACCAACCGCGGCCCCAACGCGAAGCCGACCAAGCTTATCCTTGCATGCGTTCGGATAGCGCTTCTTTTTCTGAATGTCCTTGAATGTGATCAATCCCTTCAACCGCCCATTTTTGTCAACGATCGGGAGTTTCTCAATTCGGTTTTTCTGAAGGATCGCTTCAGCCTCTTCGAGAGTCGTACCAACCGGAGCTGTAATGAGAGTGCCGTTCGTCATCACCCCACTCACCGCGAGGTCCAGATTCGGCTCGAATCGCAGATCCCTGTTCGTCAGAATCCCAACCAGCTTATCTTCCTTGACAATCGGAATTCCGGAGATACTATACTTCTTCATCATCTCCATCGCTTCACGAACAGTGCGCTCGGGTTCCAGGGTGATTGGATTCTGGATCATTCCACTTTCCGACCGTTTCACCCGGTCAACCTCACGTGCCTGCCGCTCGAGCGTCATATTTTTGTGCAGGATCCCCATTCCACCCTCTCTTGCCATCGCTATGGCCATTTCGGATTCCGTCACGGTGTCCATGGCGGCGCTCAGGAGAGGAACATTTAAATGGATATTCCGTGTGAGGCGGGTGCGAACATCGGTTTGTCGTGGCAATACGGACGACCGCTCCGGCACAAGCAGGACATCATCATACGTTATTGCTTTGCCTTTGATCTTCGGATATTTCATTTAGTTTCTGGTTCCATGGTTGTCTGACTTCTGACTTCCCGCCTACGTCCGCCAGAGGCGGACTTCGGCGGGTAAACTGACCTCCGACTTCTGATTTCTGGCTCCTGCGAGCTCGATCCTAAGAAAACGCGCCAATGCCCGTAACATCTTCGCCCAGAATCAGCGTATGCATTTCATGTGTGCCCTCATAGGTCTTCACCGATTCGAGGTTTGCTGAGTGCCGCATGACGGGATACTCGTCGAGGATTCCATTCGCACCAAGAATTTCCCTTGCAGTGCGTGCAATCTCCAGCGCATGATAGACGTTGTTGCGCTTAGCCATCGAGATCTGTGTAAACCGGGCTTTCCCTTTGTCCTTCAATCGTCCCAATTGCAGGCAGAGAAGCTGTGCTTTTGTGATTTCGGTTAGCATGTACACAAGTTTGTCCTGTGTAAGCTGGAATGCGGCAATGGGCTTGTCAAACTGGATTCTGGATTTGGCGTAGTTCAGCGCGGTATCATAGCAGGCCATGGCCGAGCCGATTGCTCCCCACGCGATCCCGTATCGAGCCTGACTAAGACACTTGAGGGGGGATTTCAGCCCACCGGAGTTCGGAAGGATATCCGTTTCCGGGATCAGGCAGTCCTGGAAGACAAGCTCGGAGGTCACCGAGGCGCGGAGTGAATGCTTGCCGGTCATTTCCGGCGCCTCATATCCTTTGGTGCCCTTCTCCACAAGGAACCCCGTGATCTCACCGTCGAGTTTCGCCCACACCACCGCAACATCGGCCAGCGTACCATTGGTGATCCACATTTTCGCGCCATTGAGCACGTATCCATCCTTTACCTTCTTCGCTGTGGTTTTCATTCCGCCCGGATTCGATCCGTAATCCGGCTCTGTCAATCCGAAACAGCCGACGGCTTTCCCGGATGCCAGTTTGGGAAGCCAGTGGTTTTTTTGTTCCTCTGAACCAAACGTGTAAATCGGATACATGACAAGTCCACTCTGTACCGACGCGAAGCTTCTCACTCCGCTGTCTCCACGCTCCAACTCCTGCATAACGAGTCCGTAGGCAACGTTGTTCATTTCGGCTCCGCCATACGCGGAGGGCAGCGTGGAGCCAAAAAGCCCAAGCTCGGCCATTTTCGGTATGAGATCCATCGGAAACGTACCCACGCGGTAATGCTTTTCAATAACTGGAATGACATTCTCTTCAACGAATTCCCGGACGGTATTCCGCACAAGGATTTCGTCTTCGGAAAGAAGGTCATCCATGTTGTAATAGTCTACGCCTTGGAATTTCGGCATGAGAGAATATCCTTCGGGGGGAAAGGTGTGTCTATTTTAGAAAACAGAAGGGCGAAAAAACCCAAAAGTTTGGTAAAATTAAGGAGAAATGGGGCTAAAGTCAACCAGGATTGACAGGATTGGTAGGATTGAATTGTTGGGAATTGAAGAATTGGATTGATGGAGGATGGCGTGAGCGGGAGGATAGTGGAGGATGGAAGATCGAAGATAGTGGACGGTGGGTGGATTGCACTTAAGTTTAACGCTTTTCCGAAATCGTCGCAGCACTACCATAGAAGAGATTTCGGGAAAGGGCCCCAACAGCTTTGAGTGTCCAATATCCAACGCGAAACCCACCTAAACAATGAGCCAGTTTCTCAGGAACTCCCACCACAGGGTCCCGATGACTGGCTCATCATGAAGGAGGTA
>JACQPU010000123.1 GCA_016207365.1 Ignavibacteriales bacterium
CAGACCGACATCCTGCTACGGTCAGTCCAACCACCAGAAGCGCTGTCAGCGTTTTCATGATTGTCTTCCAAAGTTACCAAAATCTTTCTTCTTTCCACGGATCTGCCGTGTTGGAATAGCCGTTCACTTCCCAGAATCCCGGACGGTCCTTTGCAAGGAATTCCAGCCCTTTGATCCATTTTGCCCCTTTCCATGCATAGCGCTTCGGCGTGATCACACGCATCGGTCCGCCATGCTCGGTCTCCAGCGGCTTTCCATTGACCGTATGGACAAACATCACATCCTCCTCAACCATCCACTGAAGCGGAAGATTGGTCGTGTAGCCGCCATGGGCGTGCTGAAGGACATACTTCGCCTCCGGCTTGAGCTTCACTGCCTTTATAAAATCCCTGAACATGACTCCCTCCCACACATCATCAAACCGGCTCCAATGCGTTACACAATGAAAATCGGCCTGAAGCTTTGATTGCGGAAGCTTCATAAACTCCTTCCACGTCCACTCCCGGTCCTCTTCCACCAATCCCCATACCCGAAAACGCCATTCTTCGAGCGTCATCGTGGGTGCAGAGCCGTACGTCAGAACCGGAAACTTTTCGGTCTTGTACTGGCCGGGCGGAAGCTTGGGTTTGCCGTAGGAATTGAGACTCTCCTCTTTTTTGCTTTTGGAAAACATTGACGAATGTTGTTATTCGTTATTGGTTATTTGTTCTTGGGTGAAAGACGTGAGTTTTTATCCCAATAACCAATAACTAATTTCCAAACCACTGTTTCCATGACTCGGGATCCGCTGAGCGATGGATGTGTACAATCTTCCACCCATCTTTCCTTCGCTCCAATACCATGGTCGTCGGAAGATATTCGCTGCGATCTTTGCCGTCAACCTTATAGTCCTGCCGGAGGACAAAAAACGCCGTCGCAGCGTCTCCATAGGTCTTCACGTCCATGCTCTCAATTGAATAGTCATAGTCGGTTATTCGCGGAAGCGACGTCCTCAGACGGCTTTTTGTCGAGTCGAGCACTTCACTCGTTCCCCAAGGTGTCACATAGTAGGCTGAGGAATCGTAATATTCATCGATGAGGCGGTCGGTGTCGACATCGCCGGTCGTGTAGGCGTTCTTCAGAGAAATCTGAAGATTGCGAATTGTCATTTCGACGTTCTGTCTGTCCATCAACCGGTCTTCCTCCTGACAACCGAGGACCAGAACTAGTGCGAGAACCGAGATGAGTTTCATTTATCCTCCGATTTGCGACATGGTTCGTTCCGGCCGCACAAAGTCAGGCTGGTTGATCAAATGCCCGGCTTCCTTCTTTTGTATTGCATCCTGGATCAGCGTTTTGACCTCGTCATCCCCCGCGCCAGCGCGCAAGGGTCCGCGGAGGTCTGTTTCATGAAGCGAAAAAAGACACGTTCTGAGTTCGCCGTCTGCGGTGATGCGCACCCTGTTGCAGTGCTCGCAGAACGGCTCGCTCACGGAGCTGATGAAACCGATTTCACCCACGCCGTCTTCAAACCGGTATCTGTCCGCCGGCTGGAGGCCATGGAGCTCGACCGGAACAAGCCGAAGCCCGGTGTGACGCTGAATTCTCTCTATAACCTCTCCCGATGAGACTACGCGGTCTGGCGACCATCCATCGTCAGCTCCAATGGGCATGAACTCAATAAAGCGGATAATAAACGGCCTTGAACGGGCGAGGTCCGCAAATGCCGGAATCTCGTCGTCATTAACTCCGCGAATGAGAACAGCGTTGAGCTTAATGGGACCAATGCCCTGCCGTTCGGCCTCCTCGATTCCCTCCCAGACGCGCTGGAAATGGTTCCGTCGTGTTACAAGAGTAAAGCGCAGCGGATCGAGGGAATCGAGGCTCACGTTAATACGTCGTAAACCGGCCCCCGCCAGCGCCGCCGCCTGTTCGGCCAGAAAATACCCGTTGGTCGTGAGCGCAATATCCTGCAATCCCTCTAATTTCGAAATATAGTCGACGAAAACGTGAAGCTCTTTTCGCATCAAGGGCTCGCCGCCTGTGAGACGAACCTTTGTGATCCCCAACTCACAAAAAATCCTCGTCAGGCGCGCAAGCTCCTCATAACTCAAAAGATCACTCTTCCTCAACCACTGCACACCCTCTTCCGGCATGCAGTACCTGCATCGGAAATTGCAGCGGTCAGTGACAGAGATGCGCAGGTTGTTGATGGTACGGCCAAAGGAATCAACAAGGAGGGCAGAGGAATTGTCAATTTTCAATTTTTAATTTCCGATTTTGACTTGTTTTGCTTTTTTATTTGTGACTTTTGATTTTCCCCTGACCATTCAACCGTACCGTCCGCAAAGTGTTCGCGTTTCCAGACCGGCACCTCTTTCTTTAGTGAGTCGATAAGATAGCGACACGCCTCGAACGCTTCTTTCCTGTGGCTTGCACTCACCCCGACGACGACACTTGCTTCTCCGATGGATACTTTGCCCAGACGATGAACAAGGACAACGCCGTGCAGCGGCCACTGCTCGTGCGCCCGGCGCTCGAGATCCCCCATAAGCTCAATGGCCATAGGCTCGAAGGCCTCGTATTCCAGCAATGTCACCTCGCGCCCGTGCGAGTGATTCCGCGTTGTTCCGATAAACACATTCACCCCACCGCTCGCGGGCGTTATGAGTTTTGCGACAACCGCTTCAATGTCAATCGGATTGAGAGTGAGCGCAACCACGCATCAGCCTCCACTCACTGGTGGAATCACCGCCACCTCATCGTTTTCGCTGAGAACATGCCCCTCGTCCACATACCGGCGATTGACGGCAAGCCGAATCGAGCGTCGCCAAGCGTTGAATTCAGGATTGACCCGGGAAAGATAATCAAGCACTTCGGCAGCGCGTGGATTACCTTCGAGATCCACCGCCTGCTCGCCAAATCCTGCCAGATCCCGCGCGTTGGCAAAGAGTCTCAGGTAGATTTTCATAGCAATTCTATCTCCACCGGATCGCCCGCCTTCAGGTCGCCTGCCTCTTCCGGAAGAATGATGAAACAGTTCGCAGCAGCCATGGAGGTCAGAACGCCGGAGCTCTGCGATCCCGTCGTTCCAACAACAATGCGCTCATTTTCATTCCGTGCAATTCCCCGGACAAAATGTCTTTTCCGGTCCTTCTTGCGTATGTCCTCGCCCAGAACCGCCCGGATGCGCAATGGCGGCTCCGGCTTTGGAGCGCCGGAGAGCTTTTCCAGTCCCGGCCGCACAAACTGAAGAAAGGTCACCATGGACGAGACGGGATTCCCGGGAAGGGCAAAGACAGGTATTTTGCGTCCATCGTCCGTTGTTTTGATCCCGAAGGCCATCGGCATACCGGGCTTGATATTGACCTTCCAGAAATGAATTTCGACGCCCTCAGTTTTGAGAGCATCCAGAACAAGATCATACGATCCGACGGAGACACCGCCCGAAGTGATCACGGCATCGTTCGCCAACGCCTTGCGGATGGAAACTCTGAGTTCACTGCATGAATCTGATGCAATCCCCAGGTCCACCGGGGCCGCGTTGTGCTGCCTGAGCAACGAGGTCAGTGAATACGCATTGCTGTTCCTGATCTGGCCCGGGCCTGGGATCTGGGATACACCAATAAGTTCGGTCCCTGTTGTCAGGACTGCAACAGAAGGGCGGCGATAGACCGCGACACGTTCGATTCCGATTGACGCCAGCACGCCGATAGCGCCGGGATTCAGACGCGTGCCTTTCCGGAGAACGACGGAACCCGCTTGGATGTCTTCGCCTCGCCGCCTGATGTTTCGTCCGACCGCCGGCGCAGTGTGAATCATAACACTGCTATTGCGGATTTCGGTTTGCTCCTGTTCCACGACCGAATCCGCACCTTCGGGAACAGGCGCTCCGGTCATAATGCGGATCGCTGTGCCAGGACGAAGACGAACATCCGGACTCCTGCCCGCCGGAGCCTCCGCGAGCAGTTTCAGTTCAACAGGGCTTTCGCGGGTAGCCTTCCGTATATCATCGGCCCGGAGGGCAAACCCATCCATGCCGGAATTGTCAAAGAGTGGTACGTCGTGTGGAGCCAGGACATCAACGGCGAGCACCCTTCCGCCGCATTCTTGCAGCGAACAGGGTTCAGCGGATACCGGCGTTATGGAGTCGACGATCAGGCTGCGCGCTTCGGCTGCGGAAACCATCAACAGTTCGGTCACCTGTTAAAAATAGATATCGCTGAATGGAAAAGCAAGGAGCGTGAATGCAGAATTTCCATGCGGCGCGCTTACAATCGCAGGCCGATGTTGATAAAACACACCAGTATGTTTCCCGAAAGATTTTGACTACATTCGGACGGGCAGGGAAGGAATCGTGAGGGATTGAATGATCGAGTCAAGATCGAGTCATTGGGTCATTGATTCAATGCTGGGACTGCTTGTTTCACTCTGAGCCGACCTGTGATATCGCCAATCGACAATCGAAAATCGACAATCGAAAATTCC
>JACQPU010000004.1 GCA_016207365.1 Ignavibacteriales bacterium
GGAGCCACCGAGGCGTACAGGCGGAGAAAGATCCACGCATAGTACGGGGCTGACCGGGACCCAGTCTAAATTCTAAATTGGATGCCTGCCTGCCCGCAGGCAGGTTGGACATTCGACATTGTTTTTGTAAAGCAACATCCAATGCTGAATTGTGTTGCCTTTTGGATAACCAGTAACCACACCACGAAGTCGCACCCGAGTGCTCACCAACCTTTCGCCAACGCTCCGGAAAGCCCTTGCGAACCTCACATGGCTTTCTGTTGACCGCGTCCTGCGCATCGGCGGTTCCATTGTCGTTAACGCGTGGCTCACACGCTACCTCGGCGCCGAACTGAACGGCGTGATGTATTACGCGCTCTCCTTCGCCGGCATTTTTGCCCCGCTGGCTACGCTCGGTCTCGACGCTCTGGTCGTCCGTGACATCGTCCGAAACAAAGCCGACAGAGATGAAATCCTTGGTTCGGCATTCGTTCTCCGTCTGCTGGGTGCATCCGTTGCCGTCGTGATTGCCGTGGGGGCGGTGATGACGGTCCGCCCTGGCGATGGCTACGCTCACTGGCTCGTCTTTCTGGCAGGACTGGGGCTCGTTTTTCAGTCCTTCGACGTCATTGACTTCTGGTTTCAGTCCCAGCTCCAGTCAAAGCATACGGTGTACGCGAAGAACGCGGCATTCGTTCTGCTCAATCTCGGAAAGATCGCCGCCATTCTCTCGGGAGCCGAGGTTGAGGTCTTTATTCTCCTCACAAGTCTCGAGTTCGCAGCAGGGGGAATCGGACTCGTCTTGATGTACCGAAGGACCGGCTTCTCGGTTGCGCAATGGAAATTCCGTCCTGAACTCCTTCGCAATCTCCTGACCAACGCATGGCCGCTTGTGCTGACTGATTTCGGGGTGCTTCTCCAGTCGCGCATCGATCAGGTGATGCTCGGAGAAATGCTCGGCAACGACCAGGTTGGCCTTTACGCAGCCGCCGTGAAACTCACGGAGCCATTTGGATTCATTCCGGTGATTATCATGACGTCCGTCTATCCGGTCATTGTGAAGTCAAAGGAATGGAGCGAGGATGTTTTTTATAGCAGGATGAAAAATCTGTACCGCATGATGACCATTGTGACCCTCAGCGTGGGGGTACCCGTGTCACTCTTCAGCAGCGAAATCGTTCACATCCTCTATGGGGATGCTTTCTCCCAGACGGCAGTTTTTGTCACTCTCATGATCTGGTCACGGTTATATGCCAATTTTGGAACGGCACGCAGCATTTTCATTTCCGCGGAGAATCTGTTCCGTCACACCCTCCTCTGCGCGTTGAGTGGCTCGGCGGTGAATATTGTCGTAAATTATCTGCTCATTCCGCGATTGGGCGTTCTCGGGTCGATTCTCGGGACGTACGCGAGTTTTACGGTCACAGTGTTTGTTCTCGATGCAATTGTCCCCCGAACCCGAAGGAATTTCCGGAGCATGATAACCGGACTTGCGACCTTTTATCGTTTTAGCCGGGAGTGGGATGAGAGATAGACTCAAGAGAATAGGGATTCTTGTCTTTAGCGTACGACTCCTTCGGGCGTTGGGTTCACAGTTTGGGGTCAATCTTGTATCATCTGTCACCGCCGCGGTCCGGTTTCTCCGCGAGTTCCGGCGCTTTCGGAACATGGATTCGAATCCGGCATTTTCTGCCGCCGCAACGGATGTCCTCCCGTATCTCAGAGACCGCACTTCCGTGACTCCCCTGGATCCCGTGTATTTTTATCAGGATGCCTGGGCAGCAGGATACATTTTTAAGCACAAACCAAAGCGTCATTACGATATTGGAAGTTCTGCCATGACCGTCGGCATTCTCTCGCAATTTGTTCCCACGACCATGGTGGATATCCGGCCTGTGGAGCTTTCATTACCGAATCTGTTTTTTCGGAAGGGAACCGTCCTCGCACTGCCGTTCCGCGACAACACTCTTGAGTCCGTTTCATCCCTGTGTGTGGTGGAACACATCGGATTGGGACGATACGGGGACGAGCTCGACCCATTCGGAAGTGAAAAAGCCGCGAAGGAACTTGTTCGGGTCACCAAACCCGGAGGTCGAATATATTTTTCCGTACCCGTGGATTCCTCAAACAGGGTCTATTTCAACGCCCACCGTGCTTTCACGCGCGAGTACGTGCTCTCCCTTTTTTCCGACTGCAGACTCGAAGAGGAACGCTATATCTACGGAACGGTGATTACGAACTCCTACGACGCCGGAAGGGGCTTCGGAACAGGCCTGTACCTGTTCGCCAAGAAACCGCGACGGAGAGGACGATGATCCCGCCGGCCCCCGTTGCTTTGTTTGTCTACAACCGATTGGAGTTGGTCAAGCGGACCGTCGAGGCGCTCAGACAAAACGAGAGGGCTTCAGAAAGCGATTTAAAGATTTTTTCCGACTCGTGGAAACGCGAAAAAGACAAGGCCGCCGTCGAGCACGTCCGCAACTTCATCGGAGGAATCTCGGGATTCCGCTCGGTAACAATCGTCGCCCGTGAAGAGAACCTCGGTTTGTCGCGATCGATTGTATCCGGAGTTACTTCGTTGCTTCAGAAACACGATGCGCTGATTGTCTTGGAAGACGACCTGGTCACTTCACCGTATTTCCTGCGTTATATGAATGACGCTCTGCGCATGTACGCAAACGAACCCACCGTCGTGTCGGTTCATGGATATGTCTATCCCGTGTCCAAACGCCTTCCTGAAACATTTTTTCTCCGCGGAGCCGATTGCTGGGGGTGGGGAACGTGGAAGCGCGGATGGCGAACACTAAGGCTTGAGGCGGATATTCTTATCGAGGAACTGCGCCATGGAGGGCGAGCCCGGGAGTTCGATTTCGACCACAGTTTCCCCTATACCCGGATGCTTCGGAAACAGGCGAATGGCAAAATCGATTCCTGGGCCGTCTGCTGGTATGCGAGCGCTTTTCTTGCCAATATGCTGACGCTCTACCCCGGCCGCTCGCTCGTGAATCATGTCGGCACCGCGGAAACCGCCACGCACGCATGGTCTCTCTCCAACCGTTTTAAAGTGCCGCTGGCCGATTCTCCGATCCGCGTACAGCCAATTCCGCCGGTTGAAGATCCGATCGCACGTGCAGCATTCCGGGATTTTTTCAAAACGAGCCGCGGAACCATCTTTACCCGCGGACTCCGGGCTCTTCGACGTCCGTTTCTCCGCATGTCATGAAACCACCGATCGATTCGCCGGACAGGAATGACAACAGGGATTATCGTTATTCGGGAGTCGAAGAAACTGTGCGGCCCGAGTACGATCTGATCGCATCATGGATTCCCGACAGAGCAAAGGTGATCGATTTGGGATGCGGAGACGGTTCGCTGCTCGAAATGCTGCGAGCACGAAAGCACGTCCAGGGAACGGGTGTTGAGCGTTCGCCATCGGGCGTTGAACAAGCCGTCCGGAAAGGACTCAACGTTATCGAAGGGCTGATCGACAGACCGCTGATTCAGTTTGGTGACAATCAATTCGATGTCGCCATCTGCAATGCAACAATTCACATGGTGATGTATCCGGAAACCCTGCTTCGCGAAATGAAACGCCTGGCTCAGGTACAAATTGTGTCGTTTCCAAATTTCGGATTTTACAAGAACAGGATGGACCTGCTGTTCTCCGGTCGCGTCCCGCGCCCACACCTGTTCGGCTACAGTTGGTATTCAACGGGTCACATTCATCCGCTCTCGATCGCCGATTTCCATCAGCTCCTTCATGACGTCGCCGGAATGCGCATTGTCCGACACGAGTCCGGCGAAAGGGGAAATGGTTTGAGCCGTCTTCTCGCGCGGGCATTCCCGAACCTTTTCCGGGTTCTTTGCGTGTACCAGCTCGAGAGGGTGGAATGATCGAAGCGTTGCGGAGAGCGTACCGCAGGGAACTCTTCCAGCCAGGACTTCTCGGAATTTTTGTCAATCCGTTCTTTTTCGCCCGACGCGGGCTCTATCTCCACATTCGTGAACTAGGCCGGAACATCACGGGAAAGACGCTCGACATCGGATGCGGATTGAAGCCGTACAGGGACCTTTGCTCGTCTGACCAGTACATCGGCCTTGAATTGGATACGCCGGAAAACAGGGCAAAAGGTGTTGCGGATGTTTTCTATCGCGGCGACAATTTTCCATTCTCTGACGGCGGCTTCGATTCGCTTCTTTGCAATGAGGTACTGGAACACGTCTTTACGCCGGAAGCGTTCCTCCGGGAAGCGCACCGGGTCCTGAAACCGGGAGGTCATTTCATGCTGACAGTTCCGTTTGTATGGGATGAGCATGAACAACCGCGCGACTATGGGCGCTACTCGTCCTTTGGGATCGCGGCTCTTGTTCAAAGGTGCGGATTTGAAATCGTAGAACAAAGAAAGAGCGTCGATGACCTCCGGGTAGTTGTCCAACTTTTTATAGCGTATCTTTATAAGAAAACCGTTACGCGATTCGTTCCCCTCAACATCATCGTCACAGCCATCCTCATGGCGCCGATAACGCTTGTCGGACTCATCCTCGGCTGGTTGTTCCCCCGAAACAGCGACCTGTATCTCGACAACGTGCTCCTTTTACGTAAGTCCCGTCATGCATAGTTTTTGCACGCTTTTTGACTCGCGGTATCTCTCCCGCGGGCTCGCCCTCTACGAATCTTTACGGCGCTGTGGCGAGGATTTTCATTTATATATCTTTCCTTTTGACAAACGCGCGGAACACATCCTGCGCGGCATGAATCTTCCGCGAGCAACAATCGTGGCACTCGCGGAATTTGAGGACGAGGAGTTGCTCCGCATCAAGGCTACACGTTCACCCCTGGAGTATTGCTGGACGTGCACGCCATCGATTATCCTGCATGTCCTCCAACGGTTTGGAGCCGACCGTTGCACACACATCGATGCCGATCTCTGGTTCTATTCCCCTCCCGGCGTCTTGCTCGATGAAATGGGAAATAATTCTGTCCTTATCACCGAACACCGCTACACACCACGCTATGACAAGTCCCGGAAGAGCGGAAAATACTGCGTCCAGTTCATTTCGTTTCGAAACGATTCGAACGGCCTTACTGTACTTCGTTGGTGGAGAGATGCCTGTAACAAATGGTGTTATGCATACGCCGAGGACGGCAAGTTTGGAGACCAGAAATACCTGGATGACTGGACAACGCGATTCAAGGGGGTGCATGTTCTTCAACACCTTGGCGGCGGCGTTGCTCCGTGGAATGTTCAGCAGTATTCCATACTGTCTTCGGGGAACGGACTGCAAGGGGTAGAAACTGCAACAGGGCGTGAGTTTGACCTAATTTTTTACCACTTTCATTACGTGCGATTCTTTGCAAACGGCCTGGTGGATCTGGGTCGCCGAACCTTATCGGCCCCTGTTCTGGATACAATCTACAAACCCTATCTTGGGGAGCTTGAGCGCCTGAAAGAGAAGGTGCAAGACATTGATTCCTCCTTCGATCCGCACGGCGCCGATGAATGGGGCGTTACGTGGAAATCTCCTCTCCTTTTCCTCTGGAGAACAATGAAGGGCACCTACAATGTTTTCTCCCTGAACGAATTTCTCTAACCGCATGGCTTACCTGCTTCGCCTTCCGACTTTTACGGACAAACGTGGAAACCTCACGGTGATCGAAAAGGAAATCCCGTTCCCGATCCAACGGATTTTCTATATCTACGGAGTGGATGACTCAACACGGGGTGGCCATCGTCACCATAAAACAATCCAGGCTGCCGTTTGTCTCCACGGAAGCTGCATCGTGTCAAATAACGACGGAACCAAAAAGGAAGACTTTGTCCTCGATCATCCAAGCAAATGCCTTATTCTGGAAACGCGCGACTGGCACACGATGCATCATTTTACCCCTGACGCTGTACTCCTGGTATTCGCGTCCGAGCACTTCGATCCGAATGACTACATTTTCGAACCTTACGCATGATCGAGTACGAAAATCTGCATCATGCAAACAAGGCTTTTCTGAAGGATTTTGCAAAATCTTTTCACGACACGCTTGACCGCGGTTGGTTCATCCTTGGGGATTCCGTACGGCGATTTGAGGAGGAATTTGCATCGTACGTCGGAGCCCGCCATTGCGTCGGGGTCGCGTCCGGTCTCGATGCCCTGATCCTCTCCATCAAAGCCCTTCATATTCCCGAAAGCTCGGAAATTCTCATTCCGGCCAACACCTACATCGCCACGATCCTCGCGGCCCTCCATTGCCGCCTGGTTCCCGTCCTTGTGGAGCCGGATCAAGCAACCTGCAATATTGATCCGAGCAAACTGGAGAACTACATTACGTCGCGGACCCGGGCAATCATGATCGTTCATTTGTACGGCAAGGCATGCGACATGAGCCCCATCATGGCCTGCGTCCGGAAGTACAACCTACTGCTTATAGAGGACTGCGCACAGTCCCATGGAGCCCGCTACAAAGGAACGATGACGGGAAATTTTGGCCATGCCGCTGCGTTCAGTTTTTACCCGACAAAAAATCTCGGAGCCCTTGGAGACGCCGGCGCTATTGTTACCAACGACACCGCCGTCGCAGACGAAGCGCGGAAACTCAGAAACTATGGTTCGTTGACAAAATATTTGAACGAAGTGGTGGGATACAACTCACGACTGGATGAAATTCAGGCTGGCTTTCTGTCCGTAAAGTTGAAAAGACTGGAGGAGATTAACAGTCATAAGCGAAAACTTGCAAGAATTTATCTCGATACACTGAAGAAACAATTTCTTAAACCGGCGGTAAATCCGGACTTTCATGATGTGTATCATATTTTCAATATCAGGCACCCTCAACGTGATGCTCTCCGGGAATATCTCTTGCGGCATGACATTAAAACGGAGATACACTATCCGGTCCCCCCGCACAGGCAAAAAGCCCTCGAACCGTATTTCCGCGGCAAGGAATTTCCGATTTCCGAAGAAATCCACCGCACCACGCTCAGTCTTCCGATTTCTTTTGCCCACTCGCCGGAGACTATTGCCCATGTCGCTGAAGTACTGAACAAGTTTCCTTCCTGACGATCACCTTTTCACAACTTTGAGCAGGATTTTTGAAAGCTCAGCGGCGAGGACTGAGCGCTCAAATTGGCGGACGAGTTTTGGGTCTGGTCGCAACCGCTTGGTGCTCCTGAAAAACTCCTCAGCCCCCGCGGAAAACGGCAGGAGAACCCCTCCTCCGGTAGCAGCGAGAATTTCCTCAACCTCCCTGTTATCATCCCCAAACGCCAGTATAGGCTTTCCCGTACGGAGATACTCAAACAGTTTACCCGGCACATGCCTGGGCTCGGTGGCACACACCATCAGGTATTTCGCTCTGGCCAGTTCCTTCAGCATTTCCCGGTACGGCAGGAATCCACGATATTCCGTCCGGCTCCGCAATCCGTGCTCCTCAATCGCCGCCCTGATCCCCGGACTGACAGTACCAACAAACACAATCCGGATATTCCTTCCGCCTCTGACAAGCTTCTGAAGTGATTTCCACAGCTGCCTCGGATTCTGGTAATCAAAGATATTCCCTGCATGGAGCACTATTTCCTCCTTGCGTCTGGCACGGGCCGGAGGAAGACCGCGGAACGGATCCTCGTCGTACCCCCAATGGAGGACGGATGCTTTTCCACCGAGAAAGGGATACTTTGCCACGTAATCATCCCGCATCGTTTTCGTCACAAAAACGACTGCAGCTGAAGTCCGCATTACGGACCGTTCCAGAAAACGATCCACTGCAAGGGTAAGCGCATTACGGTGGAACCCGCGGTAATATACAATATCAACCCAGGGGTCGATGAGAACGGGAATGTGCGGAATCGAGAATCGTTTTGCGAGCGATTGTGCGACAAGATGTGCTGTATGCGGAGGGCCTACGGAGATCACAGCGTCGACAGGATTGGCTGACAACTCTGTTTGACCTGCCCGAATCGCGCTCCAGTACCACCCTACGCGGGCGTCGGGAACAAAGAAATTCATGCGGATCCAGATTGCAAGCCGATGTCTGAGCCCTCTGACCTCGCGCGAAATGACCTCGGATGCGGTAAGGGGAGAACGGGGGGGTTTTCCGAGAAACTTTCTGTACGCATCAAATGGCTCAAAACTCCGCGCGCGCACCACCCGGATCGAGGAATCAACTTTTGAACCGAGGCTCATGTCCACATGAGCAAACGTATCCCTGTCGATCGTGAGGACAACCGGTTTCCACCCAAGTTCCGGCAAATGATGGCTCATGCTCAACGGCCAGTGAACCGTTGCTTTACCAGACGGCGGCCAGAAATAGGTAACAACGAGCACTCTGCGCTTTGTCATCCTGCGTTTTCCTCTTTTCGTCGGAACGACGCAATCATTGCGGCCGCGTACACAGCAACACCCGACGCGAACAGCCAGTAGTTGTACGGCTGCGGCATCTGAAACTCAAGCGTCGCGCGGAAATCGGATGTGAATGAATACAGAATGACAACTGTACCCAGACCGGCGAGCCACCATGCGATTTGAGGTGCGGAGAATCGGCGACCGGACAATTCAATTCTAAGGATCAACCAGCCGGCGGTCACAAGAATGATCGATATGAGAACCGGCGCAAGAACAGGACCGATCCAGGGAACAGGAACCAGAAAAAGCACATCCCAGTCGAACATACTCGATGGCCAGTCCAGAATAATCTTCAGCCACACATAATAGAAAATGTCCCAAAGGCCGAACGAAACCATGAACCACGCCGTTTTCTGCCACGGCGTTGTTCCCGCAATCCATCCAGCCCCGATCAGCATGAGAATCGTGGCCAGCTCGCGGCACACTTCCACAATCAGATGCCGCGGCTCAATGGGACTCAGGGGAAAAGAGAAGCCGTGAGGGTAGTACAACTCTCTCAGATAGAGGACAACGGAGGATTCGACAAAGGCAAACGCCACAGAAAAGAGAACAATACCGCGCACGAGAGCGCGAATGTCTGCACGATGAGAGGTCACGATGCGAATATACGGAGATTCGCCAAATACTCCCAGGAGATTCCTGTGTGGGGATGAAGAATTGCGGTTGTACACACGAATGCCCGCCGCGGCAGGACCGGGCGGGCACCGTAAATTAATCGTATGGCTGTTACTGACTGCCTGATGGCGGCTGCAGGCGCATTTGCGGCATGGGTTTGCGCGGGAACTTACCGTCCATCATCGCTGCATGGTAGGCAAAAATCGCCATCATAATGGAGCCCTGTTTCATATCCTCCGCCTGAGCGCGGTCGAACACATCCATATTCGAATGATGTGTTCGCGTGTCATATTCAATGGGATCTTGAATAAATTGAAAGCCGGGTAGACCAATCGCGTCGAACGACAGATGATCAGTTCCGCCGGTGTTTGACAGTGTTAACGTCTTTGCATCGGTGTCTCCAATGGCATCCAGCCATGCGCGAAAGATGGGGCGGGCGTTGTCGTTCCCCTGGAGGTAGACGCCGCGAACTTTGCCCGAACCATTGTCATTGTTGAAATACACCTGAAAATTGTCGTACGCAGGTTTTGTCTCAAGAGGCTCATCGGCTCCACCCATGATCGCCTGCAACACATCGGCCTGCTTGCGTTGGCCAAGGTACTCCTTGACGTACTCCCGGGACCCGTGTAGCCCTTGCTCCTCCCCGCCCCACAAGCCGATTCGAATAGTCCTCCGCGGCTTGAGGCCAAGTTTCTGAATGATCCGTACCGCTTCCATGCACACTGCAGAACCGGTCGCGTTATCCGTGGCACCCGTCCCGGCTTGCCACGAATCAAAATGAGCGCCTATCATCACCACTTCGTCCCGTAGATCGGTCCCCGGTATCTCTGCAATAACGTTGAAACTTGAATCCGGTTTCGTGAACTCCACCTCGAGATTCATTTCCATCGTAACAGTCTGCCCCTTTTGGATCATTCGGACGATACGGTTGTAATGCTCGGCAGCGAGCGAAACCTGTGGAAGAATCTTTGGCGCATCCGGGTCATACGCTGAGGCGCGCGCCCCAAATATTTCGGAAATACTCTTCGGCGCATAAGGTACTGTTGCTTGCTGGACAAAGATTGTTCCCCCATCGCCGCGGCCGGCATCGAGAATTGCCGCAGCTCCCTGTTGCATGCAGAATTCAAGCTTCTTCGCGTTGAATTGCGCTTGCTTCAGGAGGCGGGCAATGGCGGCGGAATCCGTCATTCTTCTCCTGCC
>JACQPU010000126.1 GCA_016207365.1 Ignavibacteriales bacterium
GATTCTGTTTTGTAAATCTCGTTGAGTGTTTTCTGGATATCTTCAGACACGGAAATGGTTCTATTTCTCTGTGTCCCTCTGTGCTCCCCCCAAAGGGGTCCCTTTGGGATCTGCGTCTCTCTGTGTAATTACACAGAGGTACACAGAGAAAAAAGGAGATACACAGAGAGGATCTCACAAAATATACCGGCGCAGGCCGTTCTTGAGTACGGTGACATTGAAGTTAATGAGCAAGCCGATTCGCTTCTCCGCGAACTACCAATAAGTCGGGGGGGGTGAGAGCTCCTGTCGGAATTCAGATCCGAATAAAGAAAGGCGTGACAGGGGATTTTGTTGGGCACAGAATCGAGATTTTCCTGAAATGACGAGCCGGAAGTAACGGATATTCTTCTTTTGGCGCGTGTCCTGAAAAAGATGTAACTTTGCCACAATTTCTAACGGGATGCAAAGGCTTTCCCGATACATGTTCAACAATCATAAGGAAACTTCAATGAGACCATGGGTCTTGGGTCTTGCGTTGGGGCTTGTTGGCGTCTTGCTGAGTTCTTTGCTTATTTGGTGGCTGGCGTCCTCTGATACATCGTTTAGCAGTCGCTGGCTGACAGTGTCCATCCTTTTGCCCCTTGGGGGCGTCTATCTCGGATGGGAAAAAGAGCGGAAAGCAGAAGCCGGCTCTCCGCAGGAACAAAACCCGGGCGGCTCCCGGGTCATCTACATCGTACTGGGCACTCTTCTTGCAGGACTCACGCAATACCTGACGTTCATCGTTGCTTCCGGCATCTGGAACGCCGACATGATTGATCCGTCGCATTCTGGATTTTTCTACCAGCTATTTCATCCGGACTCACTTCCCAGTTTGTCCGACACACGGTCGGGCGGTTCAAGCACTGAATCGGGATGGGTCGGGATGACACTCATCGGTGTGTTCGTGGGTGGGTTCGTGATGGTGTATCTGACCCGGAAACCCAAGACACAGTAAGCTCCTCCATACCTTGGCAAGGCTGCAATGACTTTCCTACACGCCTTGCCAAGGCTTCTGACAGCCTTTCCCTCAGTTCTTCTTGCTCTCTTTCATCCGTTCGGCTGTCCAAGGCGGGACGATTCCATTGACCCGGGCGTAGGCGACCGCCTGGCCGAGCACTTCATGCTGATGGTTGGCGCTCAGCATGATCATGTCTCCCACCGTCATATCCATCCCAAAGAATTTCACAGGATTTTCGAGATCGGCATCGGGAACGGCGGCGATGTAGTCGTTGATCACTTTGAAGGAGCTTTTCAAGGCGTTGACAATGGCCTTCTTGTCGGTTGTCGATGTCTCCAAGTGCACGGGATCGATCCCTTCCGGAACCTTGCCGCCGATAAACGGCATGAGGGCGTAGTTGCCGCGGGCGCCGTGGAGAAACGAGGATGCAATGGAAAAGCTGTGGATATGATCGTGAGATCCTGCTCATCGCTCACGCGTCAGTGGAACGAATCTCACGGGGAGCTTCGACTCAGTGACAACCTTTCCATCTTCTTTCCGAACGACCGTGAGAGATTGAATTGATCCCGCAGACCCCACGGGAATGACCATGACTCCTCCATCGTTCAGTTGCGCGACCAGGGGATCCGGAATATGATCCGGCGCGGCAGTGACAAGAATGGCATCGAACGGGGCATGTTCCGGCCACCCGAGATACCCGTCCCCCTGCCTTACGACAACGTTTTCATAGCCGAGCCGCTTTAAACGCTTCGCCGCCGAAGAAGCCAGCTCAGGGACGATCTCAATTGTATATACACTATCGACAATCTCGGCCAAGACTGCGGCCTGGTAGCCAGATCCGCTTCCAACCTCCAGAACCTTCGCGGCGTTTGCAGGGTCAATAAGCTCAGTCATCAGTGCAACGATATACGGCTGGGAAATCGTTTGCCCACTCCCAATGGGAAGCGCAAAGTCCCCGTAGGCGCCGGAGATCAGTTCCGGCGGAACAAACTCGTGGCGAGGCACCGACCGCATTGCGCGCAACGTTGCCGTATCTCGTATTCCGCGTGCGGCGATCTGCACCTTCACCATCTCATGCCGGAGTTCTTCAAACCCTTGCTGCGCACACGCGGGAGCCGCACAGAACATGAAAATAAGCAACGGAAGTCTCATCGCTGCGCCTCTGGTTTGCCCTGAATTCTCTTAAAAAGATAAAACAACGGAATCCCGGTTGCAACCGTCAAGAGAGCAATACCCGATTCGAAAGTGCGCTCAAGAAACGCCAGCACGAGAATGGAGAACCCTGAAAAAAGATATGCCAAAGGGGAAATCCGCGTTCTAAACCAACTGAATTTTCGCTCTCCAGTTCCTTTCAACTTGAATACTCCGACTACCGCGAAAAGCGGAAAAATCGCCAGGGCGAATCCCATGAACGTAAGAATCTGATCAAAGGTGCCCGAGAGAACCATGGCGATCGCAATCAATCCCTGGAGTGCGATCGACCTTGTCGGCACGCCGAAGCGCGGGTGAACGTACGAAACGGATCTGAAGAAGTATCCGTCGCGGGCCATGGCATAATAAACCCGCGGTCCCAGAATGACGAAAGCACTCAGTGAAGAGAAAAGAGCAAAGGAAATCAGCAGGGAGGCAATGGTTTCCAGAGATTGGCCGAACATGGCACCCATAGCCTTACCGCCCACCGAGATGACGCCGCTCATCTCAGCCGGCGTCAACGCGTAGACGAAGACGGCATTGAGGGCAAGGTACAAGAGAGTCACTATACCTGTCCCCAGGACCAGCGACCGCGGAAGCTGGCGCGCCGGGTCTCGTACTTCCGAACCGATGTACGTGGAAGCATTCCAGCCGCTGTAGGCAAACATGATCCAGATCAGGGACAGCCCGATTGTCTTCCAGCCATCAAACGTAAACGAGAATCCCTCGTGTTGTGTGAAATGAGATGTGTCGCCCTGTCCGAGCGTAAAGCCTGCCGAAACCAGGGCAACGATAAGCACCACCTTCATGACGGTCAAATAGTTTTGAACACGCGCCCCCAGCTCCATTCCACGCATGTGAATCAGGGTAAATATAAGAATGAGCAGGATTGCAAAGGCTTGGTGTGGAATACTGGAGTCTCCTGGCA
>JACQPU010000127.1 GCA_016207365.1 Ignavibacteriales bacterium
CCCGAAAAAAGGTTGAGCCGATTCTGACAGGTGCGTATTATTCGTCGATTCGTGTCTCTCCCGACGGGTCCTTTCTTGTATTCACGAAGGAAACAACGAACCAGCCGGCGGAGCTCTATCGTTCAGACGCCAACGGAAAGAATGTTCGTCGATTGACGGGCCTGAACGATTCCATCGTCTCAATGCTGGCAATGCATCCGAAGGAGGACTACTGGTTTAAAGGCGCTGGTGGGACGAGTGTGCATGGGTGGATCGTGAAGCCGCCGGAATTTAACGGGAGTCGGAAGTATCCGGTCATCTACCTTGTCCACGGCGGTCCGCAGGGTCAGTGGGGAGATCAGTTTCATTATCGCTGGAATGTCCAGATGTTCGCATCGCGTGGCTATGTTGTTCTCCTTGTCAATCCGCGAGGAAGCACGGGCTATGGTCAGAAGTTCACGGATGAAATCAGTCGTGACTGGGGAGGCAAGGTTTATGAGGACCTCATGGCCGGGTTGGACGCAGCACTTGAAAGATTTCCGTTTATGGACAGAGGACGGGTTGCGGCAGCGGGAGCTTCATACGGTGGGTACATGATGAACTGGATGGCAGGCTCAACCACGCGGTTCTCCTGCTTCGTCAGCCACGACGGGGTGTTTAATCCGCACAGCATGTACGGGACCACAGAAGAACTGTGGTTTCCGGAATGGGAATTTGGCGGTACGCCATATCAGAGCCCTGAGCTTTATGACCTCTGGTCGCCACTGAAAAAGGCGATGAATTTCAAAACGCCGGTTCTGGTTGTCCATGGGCAGCTTGACTACCGTGTGGATGTCAGCGAGGGATTCCAACTCTTCACCGCGCTCCAGCGTCAGGGAGTGAAATCAAAAATGCTCTATTTTCCGGATGAAGGACACTGGGTGATGAAACCTGCAAATGCGGAAGTCTGGTACAAAACTGTCCTCGATTGGATTGACATACACACACGATAAAAGGAGTGGCCGCCACAGAGGAGACCACGTCATCCGAGTTTCTCCACCAGGCTCGCGTTGCCACGGAATCCAGAGTCCATGACTTACCATATCCTGCGAATCGGTTTTGTCCTGTTTATCGCTGTCTTGCCGTGGTCGCTCCATGCGCAGGACCGCGGCTCGGTTATTCTGATTTCCATTGACGGGTTTCGAAACGATTATCTCGAGGAAACAACATGCCCTCACCTCCGCAGGATTGCTTCTG
This sequence comes from Ignavibacteriales bacterium, assembly GCA_016207365.1. GTDB lineage: Bacteria > Bacteroidota > Ignavibacteria > UBA10030 > UBA10030 > JACQPU01. Next base: position 1,216 of record JACQPU010000127.1, read on the forward strand.
AAGGAGCCCGGGCAAGGTGGATGATACCCGTATTCCCAACGAAGACATTTCCGAATCATTATTCGATTGTGACGGGCCTGTACGTCGAACGCCATGGCGTGGTCGGCAACACAATGTATGATCCGGAGTTTGATGCGCTGTTCTCCATGTGGAAGAGGGAAGAGGTTGTGAACGCCCGATGGTGGGGCGGCGAGCCAATATGGGTCACCGTGGAAAAACAGGGCCACATCGCTGCGACCTATTTCTGGCCTGGCTCGGCGGCGGCAATTGGCGGACGCAGGCCGTCGTACTGGTTGCCATATGACGGGTCAATTCCTTATTCCAATCGTGTTAATCAAGTGCTTAACTGGCTGGATTATCCGGTTGATAAACGTCCTGTTTTGATCACGCTCTATTTCGAAGAGGTGGATCATGCAGGTCACACCTATGGCCCTGACTTCGCAGCGATTGATACGGCAGTTCAGATGGTTGATTTCGCCATAGGTCAACTGCTCGACGGACTTGCGTCACGGTCGCTTCTGGATAAGGTGAACATCATCGTAGTTTCGGATCACGGGATGGCAGCAACACACAAGGATCGAACTATCTGGCTGGACCAGTACATTGGTCTTGATTCTGTGCGAACAGTGGATTGGGGGCCGGTAGTGTCCGTGTGGGCCGAGGCTCATCAGATGGAGAGCGTCTTCAGAGTCCTTTCGAAAGCACACCGAAACATGAAGGTTTATAAGAAGAGTGATATCCCCGAGCGATGGCATTATCGCAATCATAGAAGAGTTGCTCCTATCACGCTTGTTGCCGACGAAGGATGGACGATTGCTTCGCGGGGCATGGGATTCTGGAGGGACTCGGAGGCGGGAGGCAATCATGGGTACGACAACCAGAGCCCATCGATGCGCGCGTTCTTTGCAGGAAGAGGTCCGGCGTTTCGACCCGGCGTGGTTCTCGATCCGTTTGAAAATGTGCATGTGTATTCGTTGATCGCTCATCTCTTGGGGCTTGCTCCTGCAGAAACAGACGGAAGGCTGCAGCCCTTCGCTGGAGGTCTCCGATAATCGGGAAGCGAGCTCGCGGAGTCAGGAAGGCGGAAGAGAAGGCATAACCGCTATTTGCATTTAACGCCGGCAAAGCTTTGCAAGGGGGAAGTTAACCAATCAGGAGGAGGCCATGTCAAGAACGCCGTTCGTGATGACGGTGATGTTCACGTGGAGCATAAACTCAGCAATGTCCCAGGACCCTGTGATTGTTACGGAAAGCGCTTCCACGCTTGGGAAGGGGAAGATGGAAATGGGGGCCGGGGTCGAATACCTGACGCGATCGGTTGATCCTTCGGAGGACATTCCATCATCACTGTTTCGCATTCTGGTCGGTTCGATTCGTGGAGGGGTCTCGGAAAATGTCAACTTTGACCTCGTGTGGAAAGGGGGATTGGTGGCGGAATACGGAAGCAGGAAAACGATGCTTGAGTGGGGAGATCTTTCAGTCTGGACCAAGATCAATTTCTTTGAGGAAACGCCATATCGGCCCGGATTGTCATTTCGTACAGGAATTAAACTCCCCAATACACGATACTCGCCGGGGCGTTTGGGCAATAACCAGATGGATTATCATTCCCAGCTTCTTGTCTCAAGGGGCTTCGATGGATATGCTATCCGGTGGATGGCGGGCTTTTCGATTGTTGGAGATCCCAGAACTGCCGGATCGCAGGACGACGTGTTCAGCTTTGCGCTTGCTTCGCTTTTGGAAGTGACGGAGCATATGGAGACGTTTGTCGAACTGTACGGGCGGAAAGGATATCAGGATCACGGCGAGAAGCTTGTTGGGCGAGGCGGCCTCACGTACTCGTCGTCCTCGTGGAACTGGAGTGTTTACGGGCTTGTGCGGCTAGCAGGCGATCACAGGGATTTCGCAGGCGCGTTCGAATTCAGCGAGAGATGGAGTGTTGGATTTTTTGCATCAAGGGAAATAACAGTAACGCAGATTGACGCAGATTGAAACGAGGATATTCTCTGTTTGTCATTCCAGGCCAGAATGGCTATATTACTTCTGACTCTGTAGTCCCCTCGAAAGAATGAACGATGAAAGATTTTAAGCAAAGCGTTTACAATCTCATTGTCGATACGGCATCGAACCTTCCGCCGGATGTGCGGCGGGCATTGGGGCAGGCAATTGACCTCGAAAGACCCGGCAGCCAATCTGCTCTTGCCCTGAAAACGATCGCCATCAACATCGATATGGCATGCAACGATGTGCTCCCAATTTGCCAGGACACGGGAATGCCGACATTTGAGATTCACGTCCCGGTCGGCGTGAATCAGATAGCCATGAAACGGGATATTTACGAGGCCGTGGAGCAGGCGACGAGGGACGGAAAGCTGCGGCCAAATGCGGTGGATTCCCTCACGGGAAAGAACAGCGGAAACAACCTCGGTGCGGGGGCGCCGGTTGTCCACTTTGAACAGTGGGAGAAGGACAAAATCGAGATGCGATTGTTGCTCAAAGGTGGCGGATGTGAAAACAAGAACATCCAATATTCACTTCCGAAGGAGCTTCCGAATCTCGGAAGGGCCGACCGAACGCTCGAGGGTGTCAGGAAATGCATCATGCATGCCGTCTATCAGGCCCAGGGGCAGGGATGCAGTGTGGGGGCGCTAGGCGTCGCCATTGGCGGGGATCGGACGACGGGATACTCCTTTGCGAAACAACAATTGTTCAGGACTCTGGATGATGTGAATTCGAATCCGGAGCTTGCTGCCCTGGAGCGGCGTATCATGGAGGACGCAAACAAACTTGGCATCGGTACGATGGGATTCGGCGGTGCGCGGACGTTGATCGGATGCAAGATTGGCGCGCTTCACCGGCTGCCGGCCAGCTTCTTTGTAAGCGTAGCATATAATTGCTGGGCGTACCGCAGGCAAGGTGTGGAGATTGAGTGTGAAACGGGATCGATTACGCGTTGGCTGTACAGGGACGATTTCCCCGCCGTTCGAATGACAGCCGAGGAGTCCTTGCCGCTGAGCGGTCAGGAGATTCGTTTGACCACGCCGATTTCCGAGGAACAAATTCGTTCCCTGAAGGTTGGCGATGTGGTTTTACTTGACGGTGTTGTGCATACGGGTCGGGATGTATTGCATCATCACTTGTTGACGCACGCTTCTCCGGTGGATCTCCGCGGTGGCGTGATTTATCATTGCGGCCCAGTGGCCCTGATGCGCGATGACAAATGGTTGATCAACGCAGCAGGACCGACGACAAGCATTCGCGAGGAACCTTACCAGGGTGATATCATCAGGAAATTCGGCGTGCGGGCAGTGATTGGAAAAGGGGGGATGGGAGCGAAGACGCTGGCGGCCCTCAAGGAATGCGGGGTCGTCTACCTCAACGCAATCGGCGGGGCTGCGCAGTACTATGC
>JACQPU010000128.1 GCA_016207365.1 Ignavibacteriales bacterium
GTATTGAACCTTGTTCTTGCCGAACGCCGAGTTCTGGGCTTGCGCCGAGCCGTACGCTGCGCACACCGCCGCGACGATGATCGCCAACCGCTTCATGATTATTTCCCTTCTCATCTCAACCTTCGAGTGATGGTAGACAAAAACTCTGGAAAAAGCAACGCACAGCGTCACAACAGTTCCAACGGCCACAACACGCCATTAGTTCCTGTGTCGTTTTCCGCTCCGTGCCTGGGTGGATTCTTCGACGATCGTGAAGTCGATCTCCCGCTCCTCGGCATTGACACGCACAACTTTCAGACGAACCGAGTCCCCCAACCGGTAACGCTTACCCGTTCTGCGTCCCATGAGGGCGTAATTCTTCTCATCGTACACGTAGTAATCGTCCTGGAGATCCCGCACGTGAATCATGCCTTCGACAAGAAGGTCGTTGATTTCGACAAACATGCCGAAGCGCGTTGCCCCTGAGATCACGCCCTCAAACTCGTCGCCAAGATGCCGTTTCATGTACTCGACCTGCATGACTTTTACTGCGGCTCGTTCGGCCTCCATCGCTACGCGCTCGCGGACCGACGAATGACGCGCAATGTCCGGAAGCTGTTGCAGAAGATGCTCCCGCCGTCCCCGTTCCATGCCTCCCCGATACTCCTTCAACAGCCGGTGCACCACAAGATCGGGATAGCGGCGGATGGGCGATGTGAAGTGAGCATAGTAATCGAACGCAAGTCCGTAATGACCGATGTTTCGTTCCGAATAAACGGCTTTTGCCATCGAGCGGAGGGCAACTTCGTTGATGACGTTCTCCACTTCAGATCCCCGGACCTGATCAAGGAGCCGCTGCATCGCTTTTGACGACACGCCCCCATCCAATGTTAACTTGAAACCCAGTCTCTCAACGAAGGCAGCGAGTTCGCGGATACGGTCCGGATCGGGACTGTCGTGTACGCGATAGATGAACGGCTTGATGTGATCTTCTTTTCGCGCCAGGCCTATGTGCATTGCAACGACCTTATTCGCCAGCAGCATGAACTCCTCGACAAGCCTGTGACTGTCCAACCGCACTTTCTTGATAATCTCCACCGGTTTGCCATGCCGGTCGAAGCGGAACTTCGCCTCTGAGGATTCGAAGTCAATGCTTCCTTCCTTCATGCGCCTGCGCGTGAGGACCGCGCTCAGTTCGTGCATCGCGCGGAGTCGTTCCAGCACCGGCGCAGGGTCGTCGGACGGCTGTCCGTGAAGAATCGCCTCCACTTCCTCGTACGTGAACCGTCGGGCGCTGCGAATCACACTTTCCCGGATTTCGTAGTCCTTGATTTCTCCTTTTGGTGTCACCGTCATAAACACCGAGAACGCAAGCCGATCTTCATGAGGCCGCAGGCTGCAGACGATGTTCGAAAGCTGCTCCGGAAGCATGGGAATGACCATGTTCGGGAAATAAACGCTCGTTCCGCGCCGATAGGCTTCCTGGTCAAGTTCCATGCTCTCGTTGACGTACGCAGAAACGTCGGCAATGTGCACGCCGAGCCGGGACAGGCCGCCGGGGAGAGGATCGAGAGAAACAGCGTCGTCAAAATCCTTCGCATCGTCGGGATCGATGGTAAAACAAATCTCCTGTCGGAAATCAAGCCTTCGCTTGATCTCCCCCGCACTAATCGTGGTGGGAATTCTTTCGGCGGCTTCGAGGATTTCGGACGGGAAATTCATCGGCAGCTTGAATTCCCGCGCAACAGACAACAGTTCGGTCTGAACTTCACCCGCGCGTCCCAGAACCTCGACGATAACACCCTCCGGACTTAATCGGGTGCCTCCCCATGATCGTATTTGAACGACGACCTTGTCTCCGGGTTGCGCATTCAGGAGGTCTTCGGCGTCGATGGCAACATCGACGGGAAACTTGCGATCGTCGGGCACAACGGAGTAGGTCTTTCTGCGTTGTTCAACAGTGCCGACCAGCGTCTCCTTAGCCCGCGCAAGCACGCGAACAACTTCACCCTCCCTGCGCTTTCCGTGTTCTTTCGCAGTGCGGTTTTGCGCAAACAGGGAGACTTCCACGGTGTCGCCGTTAAGCGCCGTACCAAGAAACCCCAACGGAATCAGAATATCCTCTTCGAAGGCCTCGGATGTCACGAATCCCATTCCCTGCCTTGTCACCTCGATTGTTCCCTGTATGGTTTGCTGAAGTTCAAGATGGCCGAACTTCCCGCGTTTTGCCTTTCGGATCATATTTGCATCCCCCAACTCCTTGAGCGCAGCCCGGAGCGATTCAACATCCGGCGGCTCCTTCAGGGACAAACGCCGTGCCAGTTCGCTGGTTTTGAAGGTTTGAGCCGGATAGCGTGAGAGAAAAGCGAGAATTTGATTCTTGAGAGTTTCGATTGTTCCTCCAGTCCAGAAGTCCCGGTGACCAGCGCACCATACACTTCAGAATGTAATTCTGTACAGCAAATGGACCCCGGTCGAAGGTCGACGTTGCTCGAACCGTTCGAGAGTGCCTGAACGTCGCTCGATCTCCAGGATCAAGTTGCGCCATGCTTCCGATCCCGTAATACTGCTCATCGGGAACTGAATGCTGACGTTGGTGTTTCCTATGTCTTCAAAAACTCTGCCGCCAAGCCGGATTACGGCGTCTCCGATTTCTCCGGTCAGGCGAATGTCCGCGGATTCGCCAAAAGATCGGCTGCTTCCCCCGTAGTAGTACACATCGATGGATGTGATGTAGCCGACCTGGTTCCGGACGAGATCCGTGAGCGGACCGGAAAGCAGGGAAGATCCGATGCTTCCCAACAGACTCGTCGTCACAAGGTTCCTCTGCTGACCCTGGGTCATGTCGTCTTTGAAAGTCCCGCCAACGAGAAAGGCGATTGCATCCGACTGAGGATCGGCCCGCGCAGGAAGTTTGTTTCCTTCAAGATCGTACGTGTCCAGACCCATTTTAACCTTCGGCTCGTCCCGGCTGCCCGTGATGTCGAGGCGGACCACAACCCTCCGCTCCGCAAGCGTGGTGTCAGGAGGCCGGTACGTGCCTTCATGCGAAGCGACAATGCTGAGTTCCGGATTCGACAAATCTCCTGTGAACAGCAGTTTTCCGGTTGCCGAGAGAGTTTTGAAATAGCGGTAGTACGATCGTGGACCAACCTCCAACTCTCCGGTGACTCTTTCATCGTCATCATTTTTCAGAAACACAAGCCGACCCTTCAGATCAGCAAAAAGTTCCTCGTTGGTCAGCTGGTTGAACACAAAGCGAACTTGTGTCAGGCCCGCCGTTTCAATTGTGAGGTTGTAGATGATGTTGTCGAGGAACGTCGTTTCGGCGGCCGAGGAACCGTTCCCGGCTGAGGGGCGATTCGGCCGCATGGTGGGTTCGCGACCATCGACCATCGCCAGGCTTTTCCCGCCTTCCTCCCGGAGACCGATGGTACTGCTTGTATCGTCAATGAACTCGACTGTCAGAAGGTGCGATCGTTCCAGGAAAACGTCCCGCACAGGCGGAAACGTTATGGTTGCATTCTTGATCAACAGGTCGCCTGCCACAAACGATCGTTCCGGGGTTCCCTGCCACCTCAGAGGGTTGGCGCCGGAAGCCACGTAAATATTTCCGTAAAACGGGAGGGTCGGGAGTCGGGCGGTCTCTTTCATCACCAGCAATTGTCCCGTGGCCCGAATGTCAAATGCCTTTACCTCAATTCCCTCGAGAGTCAGATTTCCCGAAACATTCATTGAACCAAGGCCGTCGAGAAGCGCCGGCACGCGGTCTTCCGGAAGGTTCGTCAGCCTGAGGTCAACCAGCTTGAGAATTCTGGCCTCGGGTACAAGGTTTCCGTGAAGTCTGTACCGGACTCCCAGCGGGACGAATAGGAATTCCGCGTCTTCGATTCTCAGGGATCCTTCGTACAACGGACGGCTGAGGGTACCGCGCATGACAATATCCCCCGTGAGAGAACCCTTGAGACCCGAAGTGACCGGTACGAACGGATCCAGGAATTCGAGCCGGAATCCCCTTGAGTGCAGCGTCAAATCCATCGTTTTACCCGCCTCGGCCCTGGTATCGGTGCCCAACGCAACCGGCATAGTGCCGGAAACAAAGAGCTCCGGAGAGGCGCTGGGATCGTTCGGACGGCTTCTAAAATCAAGAAGAACGTCTGCAGTACCGTTCCGGTATCCCCCCTTTCCGGTGACCTGGCCGAACACCGTTTCACCGATTGTCACACCATGGGCCTTGAAGGAAACCTCGAATTCCGGTTTTCGAAGATTTCCGATGAAAACTCCTTCCCCGTTCAGCACGCCGTTAAATGCCCTGACCTTCTCTACGTAGGATGGATTGCGCGAGAACTCCTGAAGATTGTTCAAGAGGAAGTTCTGAACCGAAAACCGGAGATCGGAAATCCCCGCGGGATCCAACATTCCCTGCAGTACGATCTCTTCTGCCTCGTGCTGCAGAATGAAACTCTCGAACCTCAGTCCGTCGCGTCCGTACTGCACGCGAATCGTGTCGAGATTGTCAAAGAGGTGGTCGGCGACGAGGAGTCGCAGTCTTGGGAGCGTCAGGTCGATCCTGTTCGGTACGAAAACAGAAGCCCCGTCCAGCGTTACGCCAATTGTTGAATCCACGAGAGCATTGAACACAAGAGATGACGTATCTTCGCGCAGTTGATGGCGAAAGCTCACATCAGTGAAGAGCGTTGAGTCGAGCATGACACGGCGGGCGTTGAGCAAAATCTCGGATTCAAGGGAAGGGATGGTCTGCTTTCCCCGAAGATGATCGAGACTGAAGGAAAGATCTGCATCTGAGACGTCAAGGGCTGTCGAACCCGCAAAGGAAAAATTCTTCAGGATCAGAGAACCTGCGAGGGACAAATCCTCGATGGTGCCCTCAACGGAAGCAGCAAAAGTTGTTGAACCGTACAGTGGTTCGCCGATAAGGATGCCAAGCGGATAGACGTCCTTGAATTCCGCGGACACGCGTGCTGAAATCGGATCACGAAGAGACGGCCCCGTCGCGGCAAACTGTCTGCGGAAAGAAGGCACACCGGTCCTGAGCGAATCCAATGTTGCAATGCGATGAGCCACAGCATCGGCAAGCGTCCTCCCTGCATATTCAAAGATGACAACTGCAGAGAGCGGTGTGAACAGTCCATCGACCCGGAGATCGAGGGGATCAGAGTGGAGCGTCATCGTCCTGCCGAGCGAGTCACTGCCGTGGTAGGATAACGCGAGCGTGCGGTCCTCGAAACGATGCGGGCCAAATGCGGAACGCAGGAAACGGATTTCGATGTCGGATTGCGCATAAGCGAGGTCCCCACTGGCCTTTACATGAAAGGAAAGATCAGTGTCGAATTGTTCTTCTTTCAGGATCGTGGCAAGGTCAAGGGAATTGACGGTGCCCTGGATTTCATATTGAATGGAGTCTTCTGCGGAAAGTCGGGCGCGCGCGTGGAGGTCGATTCGCGTCGGCTCCGCCTGAAGCAGGAGATTTGTTCGAAGACCCCTTTCAGCAATGTCAGCAACCAGAATGGAGTTGTGGACCGGGAGGCCGGAGAATGTGGAGGAATCTGTCTGGAGGCGAATCACGCTCGTCATTGTCTCCAGCGTTGTACCCGAACCAACGACCGTCATGCGCGTATTGAGCGCACTGGAAAATGCCGGATCATCCAAAAGGCCGGCAAGGTCGAAATTCCTGGTCGTGAGTGTACACGCGTACACCGGAACTGATACCCCAAAGTCGAGATCACCCTCCGCGACAAAATTCCCTGCTTCAAGAGATCCGATAACTGCGGCGCGGAATTTCTCCGGGGTGCCATCGAACTTGAGAGAACAGTTAAGAATTCCAAAACGGGTAAGGTCGGGAAGATTCAATCCAGGTACGAGTTCGGGAAGGTCCGCGGGATGAATGATGTTGTCGTCGGCTTCGAGATTCAGCGTGAGGTCGGACGGATGATGCAGATTTCCAATGGTCCCCCGGATGTTCAGATACGTTCTGGGAGTCTTCACGGCGACGCTCTTGACCGTGAGATTCCCAAAAGGTCCGGCGGCTTTGACGTCGAACGCCGCGTATCGGTTAAGAAAATCGACGGGCCCGGGCAGGAATTGTTTGAACTCAGCAAAATCCAGTCTGTCCACGCTAAGATCAACGTCCACAAGAGCCTTCTCCAGCTCACCGATGTCCGTCAAAGCCGTGATGTCGGCACCGCGCAGCGCGGCCGAGAGCGACAGCCGGGAGCCGCGTGTGCGGATTCTCAGGTTATGGGCTTCTGTGGAGTGGCGACTCAACCTGAAATCCCCGCTCAGTTCTTCCAGGCGGAATGAAGGTCGCGAGGATTCAAAGCCGAGAGCGTAAATAACCAGGGACATTTCTTCGGAGTCCCTTTGGAACCGAGCCCGGAGAGAGAAAGGATTGAGTGCGACGTCGGTATAGTGAAAAGCGTGGGGATCCGCCGGGGGCAGGAGGTCCGTGGAGTCCGTGAGCTGCAGCGAACCTTCGAGAAGTTCTACAAGATGAAGATGAACGGTCAAGGGTGACGATGCTGAATCGGATTGCCCGTCCGATCTGAACAATCCATCGACGTTCCAATGACCGTCTGCCGCACGCCAGAGGTGAATTCGCGGCCGTACGACCGTCAAGTGTGACACCGAAATGCGCCCGAACAGCAGGGATGGGAGATCATACCTCGCTTCTAAACGTTCGGCGGTAAACACCTCCCGTCCGTCCCGGCTCATGATCAGATTGGAGAGGTCGAAACCGGTGACAAGGTTTCCTTTGATGTCGCCGAAGTTGATGGTGCCGTTGAGGATGGAGTTCAGCTCGGCAATGGACGTGGAACGGAGATAAGAACGGAAAGTCTTTGTCTGCGTAAACCCCGCGAGGGCAATCACAAGAAATAGCGTGATGACCGCCGCGTAATATGTCGTGCGGAGGAATTGTTTCACAGTCGTTGATCCGGCGGGAAAACGCAGGAGCCGGGAGGTCTTAGCGGTTGGTCGCCGAAGTGCGGATCTTCTTGATGATCCCGCTCGTGGAGCGGTTGGGGAGAAACTCAATGGTTCTGACCGTTCCGCCCGCTGCCTCGACAACATCTTTCCCGACCACGTCGGACACAGCCCAATCTGCTCCTTTGACCAGAACGTCGGGCACGAGAACCTCAATCAATTTTTGCGGTGTATCCTCGTTGAAGACGCATACGTAATCGACGGATGCAAGCGATGCGAGAACCTCCGCCCGGTCATCTTCGTCCACGATGGGCCTGTCCGCTCCCTTCAGCCGCCGGACCGAAGAATCGGTATTCAGCCCCACAATGAGAACATCCCCCATACCCTTTGCTTTCCGAAGATAATCCACATGTCCCCGGTGGAGGATGTCGAAGCAGCCGTTTGTGAACACCACCCGCCTTCCCTCCTGTCTTAAACGGCCCCTGATGTCAAGAAGTTCTTGAAGAGAAACGACCTGTCCCATGCTCAACGGGGGACGTGATTATCAGTGAGAGCTTCCATCAGGGCCTGTTTGCCGATGGGGACAATGCCCACCTCCCCGCAAACGACGCCGCCGGCCACATTGGCTATGGCCGACGCCTCCTTAATGTCGGCCCCTGCAACCAGAGACATGGTAAGAGCTGAAATTACCGTATCGCCGGCTCCGGAAACATCGGCAACTTTCTTGGCGCGGGTCGAAACGTGTGTGACGGTTCCCGATTTCTCAAATAAGGACATACCTTGCTCGCCCAGCGTCAGAAGAAGATTCTCAGCGTCGAGTTTTCGTAACATATCCCACCCCGCCTGTTCTACAGAATCCCGGGTCGTAAGCTTCCTGCCAAGCGCCTCCTCCGACTCTTTCCGGTTGGGTTTGAAAACGGTTACGTTCTTGTATTCAAAGAAATTGTGGAACTTGGGGTCTACCGTAATAATTTTTCCCTTCGCCCGCACCGTCCGAGTGACCTCGCCAATGAGCTCCTTGACGATGACGCCTTTGTTGTAGTCCTGCAGAATAACGGCGTCCAGTGATGGTAATTCCCGTTTGAGGACGCCGAGAATCTTCTCCTGCGCAGCCGGGCTGATGTCATCCTTGACCTCCTGATCGATGCGGACGACATGCTGATGGTGTGCAATAACCCGTGTCTTGATGGTCGTCGGGCGGCCTGGATCGACAATAAGCCCCAAGGCTGAAAACCCGCTTTCTTCCAGAAGCCCCTTTAAGACGGCTCCCCCGTCGTCATCGCCGACGACCCCAATCATGAGGGGAGTTCCGCCAAGGGTTGCAATGTTGTTTGCAACATTTGCCGCCCCACCGAGCCGCGTGGATTGGGACTCCACTTCGACAACCGGTACCGGGGCTTCGGGAGAGATCCTGCTTACGGCTCCCCAATAGTATCGATCGACCATGAGATCGCCGATAACGGCTATTCGTTTACCCTGGAATCCGTTGAGCAATCGTCCGAGGCGGTCGGAAGAAATATCAACCACAAATCACACCTTTCGTTGCGTTCTTAAATGGTCAATATAATCAGAATACGACTGACAAACAACAAAACCGGGCTTTCCCATGGCTCTCATTGAACATCGTCACTCTTTTTGCTATCATCGTATTCGGAACGATGAGCCCCTCAAGATCCGATAGCGCCGCATCCATTATCCTCGCCTGCCACAGACTCTATGCAAAGGGATTCGTAACGGCGACCGACGGGAACGTGAGCGCTCGATTGCCGAATGGAAACATCCTGATTACTCCTTCTGCCATCAACAAAGGCGATGTTCGGGAAAGTCTCCTTGTCGAGATCGGGCCGGATGGGGAACCGGTGACGCTCAATCGTCGTGCCTCGACAGAAGCCGGCATGCACCTGTTCATTTACCAGGAGCGCCCCGATGTCCACGGAATTGTACACGCACACCCAAC
>JACQPU010000133.1 GCA_016207365.1 Ignavibacteriales bacterium
GCGGCGCTGGAGGCCGGCGTACAACAACCGCAGTTGTCGGCGGGATCGCTGAAGTTCATCACCGATCCTCTTTTGTTCGCTGATGTCGCGCAAGACACTGATGACGTGCTGTGGTTCACCCCCCGTGGATAGAAACGTTGTATGTACGTCTGCCCAGAAATGGTGCCCGTTTTTGCGCAGAAGTCGAAGTTCCGCGTGAACGTTTGAATCTCCCCGCTTCAGAGCCTGACGAAGCTTCATTCCGTACGCTTCATATGCGGAGTCGTCAGGGTACAGCATGCGGGTCTTCTGCCCGATCATCTCCTCAGCAGTGTATCCGAAGCATTCTGACGCGCCGCTGTTTACATAGGTGATAGTCCGATCAGGCATTGAGACGCTGAAGATTGCGTCTCCAACCGCGTCTGTCAGTTTCCGGAGATATTCTTCCTGTTCACGCAGTTTCTCTTCAGCCTGAACCTGTTGGGTGACATCGTTTAATGAAAAGACGAGAAAATTAACATTCTCCCCGTTGTCAAGAACCGGAGTAAGTGTCCAATCCCAATATGTTACCCCCCATTCAGGGCGATCGGGAAATACGAACGGTCTCCGGATGAAGCGCACGGGTTGCTTCGTTTCGACCACTCTTTCAAAATCAGCCTTTGCGTCCGAGGGATAGAGATCAAAGTGATTACGTCCGCGAAAGTCTTTCCGCTCCTTCCCGCACACTTTGGCATACGCTTCGTTCACGTCGATGAGGTTAAATTGACGATCGAGCAGAACCATTGGTGAGACAGAGAATTCGAAGAACGACCGGAGAATTTTCGACCGTTGTTCGAGCTTTTCCCGCAGTGCCAACTGCTCTGTCACATCCCTGCCGGTTGAGACAAACGCCACAATATCGCCGGAGGCATTCTTCACAGGCGCTATAGTCCGGTCATCAAAATAGATCTCCCCGGTTTTCTTGCGATTCAGAAAGCTCGCACGAAATGTGTTTCCGGAAAGGAGGGTTTGCCACAACGATTTGTAGAAAGACTGCGAATGTTTCCCGGACTTGAGAATCCGCGGATTCTTTCCGATCACTTCCACGCGTCGATACCCTGTTACCCGTTCGAAGGCTGCATTGACATATTGAATGGCTCCGCCCGCATCAGTTATAAAGATAAGATCGTCGGCCTGCTCAATGGCCGCCGTGATCTTTTGCAAATACGCCTCCGCTTCCTTGCGACCGGTAATATCACGATAGTTGACCACGATTGCGTCGACCGCCGGGTCTTCGAGCAGATTGGTGGTCAGGCCCTCAATCCATCGCCAGGAACCGTCCTTGTGGCGCATACGCACTTCGCCTGACACGGCAGATCCTGGCTTCTGGAAAAGTCCGGAGAGCTGTGCGGCAACAGACTCCCGATCATCCGGGTGAATAAGATCCATCATTTGCTTTCCCATGCGTTCTTCCGGAGTCCATCCAAGAATTCGTTGAATCGCCCGAGAATGGTACAGCACCGTTCCTTCACGGCTTATCAGCGTAAAGCCGTCGGAACTCTTCTCGATCATTGCTCTGAAAAGAGCATCATTGGGAGGAAGCGACTTAAGCATACCAGTTAACGAGATCTTCCGAAATTGGGAAAAAAGACCACGTGCCTTTCTTGAGCGGCTCTCAAGTGCGCGGTCTCCATGCCAACGTCTCGATGCTTTGTCTTTCTGCCGATTTCCCTGATGATTTTCTGCGAATCGATCTTGAGAAATTGCGGATCGATGTTCGGAAACGAGAAAAACGGGTATGCTGGGAAGGAGTTTTAACGCCGAGCTGCCCGTATCAAGTCCGATGATACACATCCGGACCTCGAGCCGGGTTACGCTCCCCTGAGGACCTCACCCGACAAGAACTTACGAATTCGCGCAATTAAGTTCAATCCATCGCCGTCGCGGCCTCTGGTTTTGAACTCCGCCGCTCTCAAAATGAGACGAGGGATTTAAACGATGAGAGAAAGAATCAGGAGGGGAGTTTTTTTGAGAAAACGGTGGAAAATCGGGAGCTCAAACAAGGCATGGCCCCCTTTTGCCATGATCAGGATCAATCGCCCGGCAGAGTTTTCCCTTCAGGCTTCCGCAAAATTCCCGACGAATCCGCGGGTGTGCAACGAAAGCGGATGAGTGTTTCGAATTCCCCTGAAATCTTGCCCGCCTGCTCAGCAAATCCTGGGTAGCTGTTCCCCCGAGAGCATGTCCACCACGCGCGTTCCGCCGACCCGGGTTTTCATCAGCACAGTGCCCGGATGTTCTGCCACTACTTCCCCGATGATCGTTGCATGTTTTCCCAACGGATGTGAGCGCATCGCGCTGAGAATTGCCTGGGCAGATGTCTGCGGAACCATGGCAACCAATTTCCCTTCGTTGGCAACGTAGAGCGGATCAAGACCCAGAATCTCGCAGGCGCCGCGTACTTCATCCGGTACAGGAATATGCTCTTCGCGAATCAAAATGCCAATATCGGCGCTTTCAGCAATTTCGTTCAACGCGCTTGCAACGCCTCCCCGCGTCGGATCCCGCAGCACATGGACATCCGTCCCCGCCTTGAGCATGTCTTCCACAAGTCCATTGAGCGGAGCCGTGTCACTGCAGATTTCCGTCTCAAATTCCAATCCCTCCCGAACAGACATGATGGCGATGCCGTGAACGGCAATCGGGCCGCTGAGAATTACAACGTCTCCCGATCGGGCATTGGTCGGATTCATGTTCACTCCATCCTTCATCATCCCCACACCCGACGTGTTGATAAAGATCTTGTCCCCCTTTCCCCGATCCACCACTTTGGTATCTCCGGTGATCAGAGCAACCCCCGCGCGATCTGCAGCTTTCTTCATCGAAAGAACTACCCTCCAGAGATCTTCCATCATCATCCCTTCTTCAATGATGAATGCCACGGAGAGGTATAACGGCGTCGCGCCACACATGGCCAAATCATTCACCGTGCCGTTGACCGCAAGGTCCCCGATTGTACCGCCCGGAAAAAAGATCGGATTAACAACGAACGAGTCCGTCGAAAAGGCGAGCCGTGTTCCATTGACCGAGAAGATAGCCCCGTCATGGAGCGGGCTGAGCAACTCGTTGCTGAATTGCGCGGCAAACATTGTCTGGATAAGCTGATGCGTCAGTTTGCCCCCACCACCGTGCGCAAGAAGGACCTGCTTGTAATTGTTCAGGGAAACGGGGCATGAAAGACCGACGGAGAGATCAGTAGTTGTATAATCCATGAAACCTCCCGCGCTTAATTGGTAACCTCTTTTGGAACGGACGTCCGGCTCATGCGGAAACGGCCGAAATGATAGTACGCAGCACAGGCGCCTTCCGATGAAACCATTGGAGCCCCCAGCGGATGTTCCGGGATGCACGTAGTAGCGAACGCCGGGCA
>JACQPU010000135.1 GCA_016207365.1 Ignavibacteriales bacterium
CCTCGGTACAGGCCACTCGATGAACTCATGGAGGCGGACAGTGTTACGCTCCACGTTCCTCTGACGCGCTCAGGCCAGGATGCGACGGTGCATTTGTTTGGCACAGATCGAATTCGGGCAATAAAACGGGGATCAGTCTTGATCAATACGTCGCGCGGAGCTGTTGTCGATTCGAATGCTCTCCTGCAAGCATTGGAAAGCAAAAGAATCTCAGCCGCGGTCCTTGATGTCTGGGAAAATGAACCGGATATTCCGGTGGAGCTTCTGGAGCGGACATTCATCGCCACACCGCATATTTCCGGCTATTCGCTCGACGGTAAACTGAATGCCGCAGAGGCGGTGTACGGGGAGGTGTGCAGGTATCTCGGAATCATGCCTTCATGGAAGCGCGCCAAGGCGGATGATGAACCGAAGGAAATCAGAGTCACCGACTCCAATGTTCAGGGTATTCTCCGCGACGCGGTTCGACAAGCATACAACATTGAGATGGATGATAGTGCGCTGAAGGAAATTGCCGGGCTTCCACGGGAACAACAGGCAAAGCACTTCACGAAACTGCGCGCGACGTACCGCGTCCGGAGGGAATTCGCCGCATATAGAGTCGTCCTGGAGCCGCTGCAATGCGTCGCAAAAAAGGCGCTGCAGGAACTTGGATTTGCTGTGTAAAACGGATCCCGTTTCTTATTCCAATATTCCAAACCAGGATTTTCGGGAGCAATCCATCATTCCATCCCAAGCCAATCTACGTTGTCTCAAACATCTCATTCTCACCAAGATTTGACAATGAATCTGACCATTAAGTCTTCTTCGGAATGTGCTTTTGACTTGCTAGCTCTCGGCGAATGCATGATCCGCCTGAGTCCTCCAGGCCATCAGCGCATTGAGTTGACGTCTGTCTTCGAAGCCTACGCCGGCGGAGGAGAATACAATGTCGCCTACGCACTTGCCCGCTATGGTCTCCGCACAACCTGGGTCTCACGTCTGGTGGACAATCCGCTCGGCGCATTTATCCGCAATCATGCCCGCGGATCCGGAATGGACCTGAGCGAAGTGGTCTGGGTGCCGTACGACGGAAGCGGACGGGCGGACCGGATAGGGCTGAATTTCACTGAAGTCGGGATTGGCGTCAGACCGAGTGTTACAATGTACGACCGCGGTCACACAGCAATCTCGCATTTGAAACACGGCGAAGTGGACTGGAGGCGGATCTTTGGCAAACGCGGTGTGCGATGGTTCCATACGGGCGGGATTTTCACTGCACTCAGCGATTCCTGCGCCGAGGTTGCCCTCGAATCCATGAAAACTGCTCATGAAAGCGGAACGATCGTAAGTTACGACCTGAATTTCCGGAGCAAACTCTGGTCGAGCAAGAAAGCGATCGAGGTCACGAAGAACCTCGTTCCCTACATCGATGTTCTGATCGGAAACGAGGAAGATTTTCAGAAGGTGCTCGGGTTCGAGGTGGAAGGGGCCGATGAACATCTGAAGAAGCTTCCCGTCGAAGGATATAAGAAGATGGTCGAGAAGGTCGTGAAGGCGTATCCGAATATCAAAGCGGTCGGCACAACATTAAGGGAGGTCGTCTCAGGCCTGGTGAACAACTGGTCTGCTCTTATGTACTACGACGGAACAATGTACCAATCAAGGCGATTTGAGGGACTTGAAGTGGAGGATCGCGTGGGCGGAGGCGATGGCTTCTGCAGCGGATTTATTTATGGATTTCTCAATGGCAAGAGCCCTCAGGAGTGCGTTGAGATTGGTGCAGCTCATGGCGCACTGCTGCAGTCCACACGCGGCGACACAAGCATGGTCACAATGGACGAAGTCATGCACGTGGTGGGAGGAGGGAGTGCGAGAATTAAAAGGTAAAAGTCGAAATTCTAAATCCAAATCACGAAACAAATTCGAAGCTCGAAATTCTAAACAACGGGTTTCGTATTTCGAATTTAGTGCTTGTTTAGAATTTCGATATTCGTGCTTCGGATTTCCTCCAAGTCGTAGTAATGAAGTGTTTGTAAAACTCGGCCACGTTTCGCAACTAACGTCTCACGCCTGCGTGCCGAAACATTCCACAATCTCAGTGGATTGTAGCCTCACTTCGGCGTGCAGGCACGTCTTTCGTCTTGCGTCTCACGTCTAACGACAATGGCAAATAGTTCAATTCTAGAAACGATATTGTCCACCGGCGTCATCGCCGTCATCCGCATGAAAGACCCTGCCAAGCTGCTGAAGGTCGTTGAGGCTATCAGCGCCGGTGGAGTCAAATGCATCGAAATCACGATGACCGTCCCCGGCGCTGTAGGGCTCATTCGTGAACTCTCGGGCAAGGTCTCAGGGGATGTTGTGCTCGGTGCCGGTACCGTCACGGATGTCAAGACAGCGAACGAGGTTATCGATGCCGGAGCGAAGTTCGTCGTCGGTCCGATTCTGAATACGGATATCATTGCTTTGTGCAAGAAACGCGGCGTTGTCGTTATGCCCGGATGTTTTACGCCCACAGAAATTCTTACTGCATGGACAGCCGGAGCCGACATCGTCAAAGTATTCCCTGCAACATCCCTCGGCCCTCGCTATTTCAAAGATATCGCGGGTCCATTGCCTGATATCCGCCTCATGCCAACAGGCGGGGTGACCATTGACAATGTTGGCGAGTGGATCCAGGCCGGAGCCGTTGCCGTGGGAATCGGTAGCGATCTCCTCGATAAGAAAGCCATCGAGGAAGGGCGGTTCGAGGTGCTCACAGACCGGGCGCAAAGGATGGTCAGGAACTTCAAGGAAGCAAAAACGAGGATTTAGAGGATTGATAGGATTGACAGTGGAAGGCTGACGTAATCCCTGCGAATTTGGATTATTTGGATAGGCAGGATCCCAATCCTGCTAATCCTTCAAATCCGATGAATCCTGGTTCAGACACCATTGCACATAATTCACAATTCACACTTCACTCTTTACCCTTCACTCCATTTGCTTGTCTCCTTCTAGTTTCTTATAATTCTAATAATTTCAATCACTTACACCCACTCGTTGGCTGAATGTCCTCTACCGCTAAATGGGTACTTGGTATCGTAGCCGGCCTTCTCGCCTTTGGCGCCATCCTGGTTTTCCTCGTTGTCCTTACCTTCATGGGTGATCGCGACTTCGACGACTCCACTTCCACCTCCGGCGAAAAAGTGGCGGTCGTTGATCTGAAAGAACCGATCATGAGTTCGGAGGAGACTGTCCGTCAGTTTAAGAAATACCGTGAGAACAAATCGGTCAAAGCCATTGTGTTCAGAGTTGAATCGCCGGGTGGAGGCGTTTCAGCAAGCCAGGAGATCTACGAGGAAGTCAGGAAGACGCGGGAGTCAGGAAAGCCCGTCGTCGTTTCCATGGGTTCCGTGGCCGCGAGCGGAGGCTATTATGTTTCATGCGGCGCGTCGCGCATCGTGGCAAACCCGGGAACGCTTACCGGAAGTATTGGCGTGATCTTTCAGTACCTCCATGCTGAAGAATTGCTTGCGAAACTTGGTATCGACGCCGCGACGTACAAAACAGGACGACTTAAGGACGCGGGTTCGCCGTTTCGCAAGCCGTCCGCTGAGGACAAGAAGTTCTTTGATCAGTTGCTCGGCGATGTGTACGATCAGTTCGTTGACGTCGTGGCTCATGAGCGAAAGCTTGACCGCAAGGTTGTTCTGAAATACGCCGATGGCCGTGTGTTCACGGGTCGTCAGGCACTCGAATGGGGATTCGTTGACACGCTGGGAACATACGAAAACGCCGTAACCATTGCTGCCCGGCTTGGTGGGATCGATGGAACGCCGAAGCTTATCAAGGAACGCAAGCGGCGATCATTCTGGGAGCAGTTCTGGACCGAAGCCGCCGGCGATCTCAAAGGTATCAGAGACGAGTTGTTTCGACAACCAATCGTGCAGTACAAGATGAATCTGCCATAGGAGGAGGGTAGATTCTAAATCCGAAATCCGAAATACGAAGCACCAAGCAAATCCGAAATACGAAAGTCGAAGCCCCCAGCAAATCCGAAATTCGAAATTCGAAGCCTGAGATTGTTTCGATATTCGATATTCGTCTATA
>JACQPU010000144.1 GCA_016207365.1 Ignavibacteriales bacterium
GCTAAGCGGTTCATGGTTCACGGTTCATGGTTCTCGGAAATCGGGACCTCCTTCGTGTCTTTGAACCATGAACTTGGAACCATGAACTGTTAGTATTTATAGGGACACTGATGAGAATCGGTCGTGCTTCCGAAACGGTCCGAAAATGCCCTTTAACCTTCGAATTGGGTGGGGAGGGTGGAGTACTCTTTTTTGTTGATGGCAAATGGTTTGCCGCCCGCAACCGGTGTCCGCATCAACAGTTTGAGAAGCTTCACGAAGGGGAAGTGGAAGGGACGATAGTGACGTGCCCAATGCACGGATGGAAGTTTGATCTTAGGTCGGGCCTGAGTGTTAATGCGGGGGGAAGGCTTCGGATGTGGAATGTTGTGGAGAAGAATGGAGACGTTTTTGTCGATCGGGGGGAAGCGCAATGAAAGCGAATCTGAAGGTGCGACTGAAACGGAAGGCTCTTGAAATCGGATTCTCGAGTGTGGGAATTGCACAGGCGGAGCATCTTTTCGATGAATCCGTGCATCTTACAGAGTGGCTGCGGCGGGGATATCAGGGGACAATGGCGTGGATGGAGCGGCATTTCGAGAAACGAACCGACCCAACGAAGATAGTCCCGAATGCTCGCTCGGTGATTTCTGTTGCCATGAACTACTACACCGACGCGCAGCATTCGGACGATCCTCTCACCGGAAAGATTTCACGTTATGCGTGGGGGGATGATTACCACGACGTTCTGGGCGAACGCATGGATCAGCTCCGGCGTTGGCTCGAAGAGCAGGTTCCCAACTCAACATGCCGATGGTACGTCGATACCGGACCTGTTATGGACAAAGCCTGGGCAGTCAGAGCCGGAATCGGATGGCTGGGGAAACACACCAATGTGATTACCAAGGAATTCGGATCGTGGGTGTTTCTTGGTGAGATCGTTACAGACATCGCACTCGAGCCGGACGAGCCGATAGCCGACTTTTGCGGCACATGCACTGCATGCCTTGAAGCCTGTCCGACCGGGGCCATCGTTGAGCCGTACATCGTCGATTCGAATCGCTGTATCTCGTATCTCACAATCGAGCACCGCGGGCCAATTGATGAAGAATTCCATCCGATGCTCAACAATTGGGTGTATGGGTGTGATATTTGCCAGGACGTCTGTCCGTGGAACAGGTTTCAAAAGGTTACCTCCGAAAAAGCCTTCGAGCCCCGTCCGCATAACCTGAATCCGCCTCTCGACCAATTGACTGAACTGAGCGATGAGGAATTCAGAACAAGAATGAAGAGAAGTCCAATGAAGAGGACGAAGAGCGAGGGGCTAAGGAGAAACGCGAGAGCGGTGTTAGCGCTCAGTCGCAAGACGCGAGACGCGAAACGTGAGAAGTGAAAAGCAAGGCAAGAAGTGAGAAAGTGGCGGTAAGGAGCGTCGACTCGAGGTGTTCACGCGATGTTCGGCGGATCCAAAGCTTTTGACTTTCTCACGTCTCACGTCTCGCTTCTCACGATCAAGGGTGTGCTCTCTTCATCCATTCAACTCAATAAACCATTTAACCTACTTCCGATTTCCACCGAATCTTCAATGAACCATCACAAAGTCGCCATCATCGGCTCGGGTCCCGCTGGTTTGACCGCAGCCCTCTATGCTGCCCGCGCCAACCTTAAACCCATTGTCTTCGAAGGTATTCAACCAGGCGGGCAATTGACGATTACGACCGAAGTTGAAAACTATCCAGGATTTCCAGACGGCATTATGGGTCCGGAACTCATGGATCTGTTCAGAAAGCAGGCTGTGAAGTTCGGAGCGGAGGCCCTGTATAAGGAGGTTACGGAAGTGGATTTTTCCAGGCGCCCGTTCCATATCGTGGCGGATGGCAAGGAATACTTTGCTGAATCCGTCATTATCTCCACTGGTGCAAGCGCAAAGTTGCTCGGCCTGCCATCAGAGTCTGAATACATGGGCTATGGCGTGTCTGCGTGCGCCACATGCGATGGCTTTTTCTTTAAGAATCAGCGCGTGGTCGTCGTTGGTGGCGGGGATACAGCGATGGAGGAAGCGACGTTTCTCACAAAATTCGCTTCGGAGGTGATCGTGGTGCATCGCAGAAACGAGCTGCGGGCATCCAAGATCATGCAGGACAAAGCCATGAAAAATCCCAAAATCGAATTTATATGGGATACCGTTGTTAACGAGGTGCTGGGAAAGACGGAGAATGGAAAGAAAACCGTTACGAGCGTGAAGCTGGAGAATCTGAAGACCGGCGAAATCAGGGATTTTGTATGTGACGGATTGTTCCTTGCCATCGGACATCAGCCGAACACAAAGATCTTCCGGGGTAAGCTCGAGATGGACGCTGTGGGGTATCTGAAAGTGAAGCTGGGTTCGACAAAAACAAACATTCCCGGCGTTTTTGCATCCGGCGATGTGGCCGACCCGGTGTACCGACAGGCCGTCACGGCTGCCGGCACAGGCTGTATGGCCGCAATGGACGCAGAGCGTTTTCTCGAACACCAGGAATGACGACTGCGTGAAGATCCGTCACTACATCGCCTGCGATCTGGGGGCTGAGAGCGGACGGATCATTCTCGGTACGTTCAATGGTGAAATTCTGACGGTTAAGGAAGTTCACAGATTCGGGAACGCAGGCGTCAAAGTCGGCAACACGCTGCGATGGGACGTTGAGGCAATTTTCGAAGAAATTCTTACCGGCCTTGAAAAAGTCGGGCAACGAGGGATCAGTCCCGACAGCGTGAGTTGTGATTCCTGGGGCGTTGATTATGTGTTAGTGGACAAACAGGGGACACTTCTTTCGCAGCCGTTTCATTATCGGGACCAGCGTAACGGTCCGGCATTCCAACGCGCTCTCCAGATTGTTCCCGCGGAAGAAATCTTCGAGGAAACCGGAATTCAGTTCATGCCCATCAACACGCTCTATCAGCTTGTTGATGATCTTGAACACCGGCGGGAAATTCTGACCTCTGCCCATAAGTTTTTCACCATAGCCGACTATTTCAACTATCGGCTCTCAGGTGTAGCTGTCATCGAAGAATCGCTGGCCAGCACGACCCAGATCTACAATCCCCACACCCGCACCTGGTCCTCGACTCTGATTGGCTGGTTTGGTCTCCCGCCTCACATTTTTCCAAAGATCGTTCCGTCAGGAACCAACCTCGCGCAGCTTCGATCAAGTATCGAAGATCGCGTAGGATTCTCAGGATGTCGCGTCATCGCCGGTTGCTCGCATGACACCGCAGCGGCCGTCGCAGGTATTCCTGCGCGAGGAAAAAGCTGGGCGTACCTCAGCTCGGGTACCTGGTCGCTCCTCGGCACGGAAACCCACGCTCCGGTTATCACTGCGCTGAGTCGGGAATTCAATTTCACGAACGAAATCGGATTTGGTGGAACCGTGAGGCTTCTCAAAAACATCCCCGGAATGTGGATCGTCCAGGAATGCAAGCGTCGGTGGAAAGAGGAGGGAAGAGAGTATTCGTACGACGAATTGACACGGCTTGCAGAAGATACTCCGTCATCGGGCGCTCTTATCGATCCCCTTGACAACCGGTTTGTCAGTCCTGATGACATGCCGGGGGAGATTCGTCAGTTTTGCATGGGAACCAACCAACCCGTTCCCGAATCGCCCGGGGCGATTGTTCGGTGTATTTTGGAAAGTCTTGCTCATTCGTACAAAGAGAAGCTGGAACAACTGGAGGCTGTGGCGGGGTTTTCAGTTGATACTCTCCACGTGGTCGGAGGAGGAAGCCGGAATGCGCTCTTGAACCGTTTGACCACGATTGCCTCAGGTCGAAAAGTCCTGGCCGGCCCGGGTGAAAGCTCTGCCGTAGGGAATATGCTTGCACAGGCGATAAGTCTTGGCCATATTTCAACTCTGGACGAAGGCAGAGCCATCGTCCAGGCATCTTTTTCGATCGAGGAATACTCAGGCCAAGGAGTTGTGAAAGAACAACGTTCATGAAAGCACGTCTGGCATATGGCAAGAGCGGCATTGACCTCGATTTGCCCGGTCTCGAAGCCGACATCATCATGCCGAGTCATCAGCCCGGCGTGCCCGATGAACGGGCGAGCATTCTGAAAGCGCTGGATCATCCCCTTGGCTCTGCGCCGCTCCATGAATGGCTGAAGCCGAACTGCAGTATCTGCATCACGTTCACCGATCTCACGCGTCCCACGCCGAACGAGAGGATCATTCCGGTTCTCTTGGACTATGTGCACAACCACGGAGTCCGAAAAGATCAGATTACACTTTTGAACCAGCTGGGCACGCACAGGCCGAACACGCCGGCGGAACTTGCACAGATGCTCACTCCGGCAATTGCCAGTCAGTATCGCATTATCAATCACGAACCGGAGAACCCCAAGGCCCACGTCCAATTCGGAGTCACAAAATCAGGCGCGCCTGCATTGATCAACCGGCATTTCGTCGGGGCTCACGTTCGGATTGTCACCGGATTCATCGAACCGCATCTGTTTGCGGGCTTCAGCGGGGGTCCAAAGTGCATCATGCCCGGTATCGCAGCGCTGCAAACGGTTATGAGCAACCATGGATACAGGCACATTTCAGATCCGCATTCGACGTTTGGGATAACGGATGGAAACCCGATCTGGGAAGAAATGCGTGATATTGCGCTGAGGACGGGAAAATCGTTTCTTCTGAACGTTTCTCTGAACAACGATCGCGAGATCACCTCGGTTTTTGCCGGTGACCTTCTGGAAAGCCATCGCGCAGGATGCGAATTTGTGAGGCAGTCCGCCATGCAGCGAGTGGACGAACCATATGACATTGTGATTACCACAAACAGCGGTTACCCGCTCGATCTGAATCTGTACCAAACAGCCAAGGGCATGGGCGCGGCGGCCCGGATTGTGAAAGAGGGCGGAACGATTATCGTGGCCTCAGAGTGCGGCGAAGGGGTTCCATCGAACAGCGCATTTGAACGCCTCCTGCACGCGGCAAAAGGACCGGATGAACTCCTCGACCAGCTCGGAAGAGCCGCCGGCCCAACTCCGGACCAGTGGCAGGCACAGATTCAGGCCCTATGCCAGATGCGCTCGCGCGTGTTGCTGAAAAGCAGCATGCCGGACGAAGTCGTCCGAAAGGCTCACTTGACCCCCTGTCACGACATCGCGGCTGAAGTGCAGTCCGTTGTGGCACAACAGGGGGGACACTCCAGAATCGCAGTCCTGCCCTACGGTCCGCTCACCATACCCTATCTTGCTCAAGAAGAATTCGCATGAGTACTCTAACAAGTCAGTTCAAGTATGTGAAGTATTTCTGGGATGATGCCTTCGCACGTGATCTTGATCCTGTCGCTCGTCTGGTGTATCGCTCCAATCTGCTCGGTTCGGACCAACGGATCACCAACACCGGCGGCGGGAACACCTCCTCGAAAATCATGGAATCCGATCCGCTAACGAAACAGTCAGTCGAGATTTTGTGGGTCAAGGGATCCGGAGGGGATCTCCGTACTTCGACACGTGAAAACTTCGCCTCCTTGTATCAGGAGAAGCTGCTCAGTTTGCAGCCGTTGTACCTTCAGTCGAACAAGCGCGGACCCAAGACGGAAGCCGAAGACGCAATGGTCGGCCTTTATGCGCATTGTACCTTCAATCTCAATCCCCGCGCTCCCTCAATCGATACGCCTCTTCACTCCTTCATTCCCTTTAAGCACGTCGATCACATGCATCCGAACGCCGTTATCGCGATTGCTGCAGCCAGGAATGCAAAGGAATTAACGCGGGAGATCTACGGCGACGGTGTACTCTGGATTCCGTGGCAAAGGCCTGGATTCGACCTGGGACTGAAGCTGCAGGAGATTTGCAGAGAGAATCAAAACATTAAAGGGGTCGTTCTTGGTCAGCACGGACTGATCAACTGGGCCAATGACGATCGCGAGTGCTATGAATTGACCCTCGAGTTGATCGAGCGTGCTGCTGAGTTCATCGAAGGGAAGGCGAAAGGAAAGCCGGCATTTGGTGGTCGGAAAGTGCCGTCACTCGGAACTGCAGAACGGCGGAAAATCTTTGTGCGGATCCTTCCCTGGCTTCGCGGACAGGTGAGTCGTGAAAAGCGAATGATCGGTACTATTCAGGATGACGAACCGACACGGGACTTTGTCAACAGCAAGGACGCCTCCAGACTGGCCGAACTCGGCACCTCATGTCCGGATCACTTCCTACGCACAAAGATCAAACCTCTGTATGTCGATTGGAATCCGCAAAAGGAAGATGTTGAGGCGCTGAGGGCAAAACTCGGATCAGGCATTGAGAAGTACAGGAAGGATTACGCGGACTATTACAACCGTTGCAGGCATTCTGGCTCGCCGGCTATGAGGGACACGAATCCCACGGTTGTGCTTGTGCCGGGCGTCGGAATGATCACCTGGGGAAAGGACAAGAGCGAGTCGCGCGTTACGGCCGAGTTCTACACGTGCGCAATTGATGTGATGAGAGGGGCGGAAACGATTGATGAGTATATTGCCCTCCCGCAGCAAGAAGCGTTCGATATCGAATATTGGCTCTTGGAGGAGGCGAAACTCAGAAGAATGCCTCCGGAAAAAGAATTAGCTCGTAAAGTCATTGCAATTGTCGGAGCCGGAAGCGGAATCGGAAAAGTGACCGCGCAAAGGCTTGTTGGGGATGGGGCACACATTGTGTGCGTGGACCTCGACCAAAAGGTTGCGGAAGCGACATCGGAAGAGATCCTGAAGAAGGCGGGGCGGGGAATCGGGGTGGGCGGAAGCGGAATCTCGGCGTGCGGACCCGCGATTGGTTTAGCCGGGGATGTTACGCAGCGTGCCAGTGTCCGTGCCATGCTGGAGGAAACAACTCTCGCGTACGGCGGTTTGGATGCTCTTGTAATCACAGCAGGCATTTTCGTGCCACCCGATATCAGCGGAAATATTCCTGACGATCAGTGGCAAAACACGTTTGCGATCAACGTCACGGGGGCTTATGTGACGGCTCAGGAAGCCGCCACGATCTGGCGGGAGCAGGGTCTGGACGCAAGCGTTGTTTTGACGACAAGCGTGAACGCCGTCGTGGTCAAGAAAGGCAGTGTCGCCTATGACACAAGTAAAGCCGCTGCAAATCATCTTGTTCGTGAACTTGCTGTCGAGCTTGCTCCACTCGTCCGCGTCAACGCAGTGGCTCCGGCTACGGTTATCGAAGGAAGCTCCATGTTCCCGCGCAATCGGACCATTGCTTCTCTGGAGAAATACAAGATTCCTTACTCAGTAGACGAGTCGGATGAGTCGCTGCGGTCAAAGCTCGCTGAATTCTACGCGGGCCGAACGCTGATTCGCAAGCCGATAACAACGGCCGACCAGGCAGAAGCAGTCTTTTTGCTTCTCAGCAACAGACTTGGCAAGACAACAGGACAGATTATTACGGTGGACGGGGGGTTGTCAGAGGCTTTTCTCAGGTGAAAAAAGAAAAATGCAAAAAGCTCCGCCAAAGGCGGACTGGTCCGCCGGCTTTTTGGCGGAGGCGCCTTCGGCGCAAAACAGAAATCAAACGGTAAAATGAAAACAGACAGTGATTGGGTTTTGCTTTTTGTCGTTTCATTCCCATTTGATTTTTTCTTTTTTCTGTTTCCTCCATGAGCGTCTTCCTCGGTCTGGACA
>JACQPU010000140.1 GCA_016207365.1 Ignavibacteriales bacterium
ACCAGGTACGGTACACCGGCGAGTGCAACACCCCCCCATGTTCACTCGCCACCTTTTTTTATAGACCCCCTACCGAATCTTTTCCGTTCGCCTCGTATCTCTTCCCAAGTCAGTCCTGTGGCTCCAGGACTCTTTCCGAAATGGAACTCATGCTCTTGGCCCGAAGATATTCATGAATAGAGGTCGCAGCCTGTTTTCCATCCCTCATTGCCAGAATTACGGTCGTGCCTCCGCGCGAGAGATCTCCTCCGGCAAAAATCCCTTCGCGGCTTGTTTTTTGCGACTCGTCAGTAACGACAATGCCGTTCTTCTTCACGTGCAGTCCCTGCGTCGTTGCCTGAATGATTGGATTCGGTTGTTGGCCGATAGCCTCAATAACCGTGTCGACGGGAATTGTAAGCTCCGAGCCTTCCACAGGTACAGGCCTCCGTCGTCCTGAGCTGTCCGGTTCCCCCAGTTCCATGGTTTGGAGCCGCCCCAGGTTCCAAGAAAGATCGCCTCAAATCCCCATTCCTGAAACAGGTCATCAATAGTCGCCGTTTGTCCGACAAGAAAATTCGTGTGGATTTCAACCCCGAGGGCTTTGATACAAGGCGACAACGGAGCTCTGAACGATGTGGGTTGGCGAACCAAGGGGGCCGGCGACATCGGCCAACGTGTCTCCCGGTTCCTTGAGAAGGAGCGCGCGGGTGGTTTTTCCGATGCCCTGAACGATAAGCACAATCGAGCCATCGGCGGAATTGCCGTCGACGATCGTGAGGGGGATGCGCTCACCGGTCTCTTCGAGACGGATAATTACAAAGTTGCCGGGTTTTCGTTTGGGGGCTACAAAGGGTGCGTGGATAACGAACCGCGCGATGGTGGGGGAGAAACTGTTTCTCGAGAATGCGGTACATGTCAGGAGACGGCTCCGTCGTCCATGATGCAGCTCATGGGGCAGACCTCCATGGCTCTGCGAATGTCGGCTTCTTCACGCTCATCGGCGGGCTGATTATAGATGAAATAGTACGAGGCGTCGTTGCTGTACATGAAGTTCTGGAGGGCGTAGGAGAAGCAAATGCCGCATCCGTTGCAGTCAGAAGTGACATAATACTTCCCCGGGGCGTTTTCTTCCAATCGGCTTGGCCGGCTCATGGGCGATGGTCCTTGAATGTGTACACGCAGCGGGACAAGTTGTGTGCCGCTGTGAACAGGCTGTTTTTGTGGGAAATGAACTGGTCCGGAACGGTCAACACTTGCACATTTTGGAAGGATTCCGAAAAATGGGAAATCGATGAAGAGGCGTGGTGAACAGTAAACGGTGAATGGTGAACCGGGGAAAAGAAAGCCAACCCTTGCGAGTTGGCCCTCTTAGTCCTGACAATCCTTATGAATCCTGTAAATCCGTTACGGCCACAGCCAGCCAAACGTTCCGGCCGTGATCAGTCCATAAATGAGTCCATCGATGGTGTTTTTGAGCGTCCTACTCCACGAGCGCTTGAACCAGATGGAGTCCTGCCAGCCGGCCACGCAGTAGCAGGCAAAAGCGGTGAAACCCGCAAAGCGAAACACTGACAGGTAAGGCTCACCGGGACCAAGTGCCCTACCGGCCACGTATGCCGCAAACACACCTACGATTAGAGAGAAGACAAACCATTGGATGAGGCTCTTGCCCATGTCAGGTCTCCCGCCGGCCCATAGGGCAAGAAATGCTCCGGGCCCTTTCTCAACTTTCGCCATGAATTCAGGCGATTTCATATGGCCGGGATTATCGGCATGTGGAATAATATATTCGCCGGCGGGAAGACTGAGCGACCGAAGCGCATCCATCGCTTTGTCTTCGTCAGGGGCCTTTTTGAAATCTTTGAAGTGGTAGGTAAATACTGTGTGAAGGACAAAGCTGATGAGAAATACAAAAACCGAGGAAAGCAAAATCGGAAGCCACAACGAAGGGATGGATACCATAACATCCTCCTGATTGTGATGGGGATGTGAACAGGATACGGCGGATTCCCGTGAGGCGCAAGCAGGATTGCAGACAGCATTCTGAGCCGGTTCCTGGCTTACCCGGTTGTTTCCAGGCTGGTTTCTTAAGATATTGAGCAAGCATCTAACCTAACATTGAACCGAGGCAATCAAGTGATAAAAACTGTACTGATCACAGGCGCAAACGGCGAAATCGGTCATGGACTGATTGACCGTCTTGCCGAACGCGACAAGACAGAAATCATAGCGCTCGATCTGACTCCTCTGGAACCGTTGCAGGCGGAAAAGTGTACTCGCACGGTTGTCGGGGACATTCTGAACGCAGGACTTCTGGAAAACCTGTCGACAACGCATAACTTTGACGCTATCTATCATCTTGCGGCGGTGCTCTCGACGAGCGCTGAGAGACACCCGCCGCTGGCCCACAGGGTTAACGTGGACGGGACTCTTAATCTCCTTGAGATTGCAGTCACGCAATCGCACTTGCAGGGTCGGCCAGTGAAGTTCCTGTACCCGAGCTCAATTGCCGTGTACGGTTTCCCTGACCAGACGGCGA
>JACQPU010000138.1 GCA_016207365.1 Ignavibacteriales bacterium
GGCTTCACCTTTCCGATCGAGAACATGCCGCCGATTATCCAGACACTGACATACGGAATTCCGCTTCGGTATTTCATTACGATTGTGAGGGGATTGTTTTTGAAGGGAGTGGGATTGGACGTGCTGTGGCCTCAAGCCCTCGCGTTGTTGGTTTTTGGGGTGGTGATTTTGGGGTTAAGCGTGATGGGATTCAGGAAGAGATTGAGTTGATGAGGTTTGTGGTTCAAGGTTCAAAAGTTTAAGGTTCAAAGTCCTTGAACCTTAAACCCAGGTGGCTTGACTCTCTGCCCGATATTTTCGACCTTCCTTCGGGGACTCACGAATCTATCCACATTAACCTATGGGGGGTCCTATGCGGGGGGTTGTTGTCTTCCTTATTCTTTTCCAGTCCACCCTTCTTTCCCAAACGCTTCTGCTTGACGATTTCAGCTATCCCGCGGGTGAGCCGCTGACATCGCATGGCTGGTCGGCTCACACATCGGCCGGTACGAATCCGATTCTTGTCACTCCAACGGGTCTTGTGTATTCAGGACACCCTGGGTCGGGGACTGGAAATGCCGCGAGCCTGACCGGTACGGGTGAAGACGTTCACCGCACGTTCACGGGACAATCCAACAAGACGCTCTACGTGTCGTTTCTGATCAGCGTTCAGGGTGCGACGACAGGGGCGGCGGACAAGTATTTTCTGCATCTGAATTCGACGTCGCACACGGGAAAGGTTTCAGTACGCAAATCGTCCGGCTCGATTGCGTTCGGTCTTGAGCGTGGATCCGAAGGCGCGGTGTTTACGGAGGCCGTGTACAGCCTGAACACGGTGTATCTTATCGTTCTTCGTTACGACCACGTCTTAGGAAACGATAATGACGCGGTGAGTTTGTACGTTTTTGAAGCGGGAATCCCGTCGCAGGAACCGGTGGTCGCGACGCTTGGTCCCATCACCGCAACCGGTACAGAGCCATCAGCCATTACAGCCCTGGCGCTCAGGCAGGCGGATTCGGAGGCGACGGATCTTGTGATCGACGCGATCAGAGTCAGCACATCATGGGCGGAAGCCGGTTTGCCAGTCGAATTAGCATGGTTCAGAGCCAGGGCCATGGGTTCCATGGTTGAACTGACGTGGAGGACGGAGAGTGAAGCAGGGAATTGGGGATTTGAGGTAGAGAAGAAATCTGTGAGTATGGAGTATGAAGCAGGGAGTAGGGAGAAAGGACGAATCGACGAAACAACGAAAGGACGAATTGACGAAACAACGAACCAACGCCACCATTCACCATTCACCGTTTACCATTTACCATGGACCACAATAGCATTCGTTCCTGGTTCCGGGACATCCTCATCGCCGAGAGAGTACTCCTTCGTTGATACAAACATCCCGCCTGGTTATTACGCTTACCGGCTTAAGCAGATCGATTACGACGGAACGGTGGCATATAGCGAGGAGATTGAAACAATCGTGGCAGGAGATGGGGAAAGTGCAGACGTCAGGTGCTATCCGAATCCGTTTAACGGGATTGTGAATTTCGAAATGACGATCGCGGATTATGGCATTGTAACACTAACGGTCTATGATCTCCTGGGAAGGGATGCTGCTGCAATTCTCAATGAAAACAGGCCTCCGGGCAGGCATTTGGTTCAATGGGATACTGGATACGCGCCGAGTGGGATATACTACTATGTGGTGGAGATGGGGACCAGAAGAGCTGTAGGGAAGCTTGTTCTCGTTAAGTAGGTTCCTGGGTAAATTAGTGGCACAATGTGTTCAAGTAACTCCGACCTTCAGATCGGGGTAAGGAGTAACGAAAAATTGTGGCTTTAGCCCTCACAGCGGGTTCACAGCACGACGGAGGGAACTACCTCCACCATGAACCTGCCTGCGGCGGGGAGGTGGCGGGGTTAGCCTATTTTTGCACACGCGCCAGGTTGACAATTCCCGCGAGCAAAAACAGCAAATTCGCCATCCAGGCCGTGAACACGGGATTCAAATCGCCGTTGTAGCCAAACACCTGGCTGGTTTTCATGAAGGCCAGATAAACGAACGTTGCGGCGATCGAAATTCCGAACTCCACCGCGACGCCGCTCCTGCGCTTGTTCGACGAGAACGGTACGCCGAACAGCACCACAATGAGGCTTGCAAACGGGAACGCGATTTTTCCATGATAGTCCACAAGCCACCGCGACACTTCCTGCCCGGCTCTTCGTTGCGATTCGATGAACTCCCGGAGCTCCGTGAAGTCCATTTCATCGGGCTTCCTTTGTTTTTTCTCTATCTCGTCCGGCGCGAGCCCCAGCCTCCCTACCGGAAGCCGTGAAAACGTCTGAAGGTACTGACTATCTGCCGCGAACGTCCGGCTTGTGCCGCGCAAAAGTACCCATCCTCCATCATCCTCCATCCACTCCATCTGCTGCGCATCGAACCGGCGCGTCATGACGGTCAGATTCGAATCGGAAAAATCCTGAATGCTGACGCGCGTGGCCAACTTCATGTTGCCATCGTAAAAACCTATCGAAACCAGGCGCGTTGGTCCGTCCTGCATATAAATATTAAACCTGCTCGCCGTGCTCGAGATCTTGTGCAGATATTGCCGTTCGATGTCGAATTTCGTCTGATTGGCATACGGCACCACCCACCCGTTGAAATAAATTCCCGCGAAACTGGTCAACAGCGCGACTGCGGCAAAGGGAGCAAGGAAGCGATAAAGACTCAAGCCGCTGGACTTCATCGCCGCGAGCTCGTTCTGCTGGGAAAGCCTCCCCGTGACGAACAACGCCGCCAGCAGCATGGCCACAGGCGTCATGAGCTTGACGATCTCGGGCATGAAATGGATATAGTACTGAACGATGATCCCGGCTTCCACGCGCGCATCGATGAAATCGTCGAGCTTCTCCATGAGGTCGACGATCAGAAAAATCAGGAGGAATGCGACAAGACCAAAGAAAAAGGTCAGAAGAAACTGGCGAATGATGTACCGGTCCAGAAGCGTCATTCCGCTGTGCTGTCCTCTTCCGGCGTCTGCCATCGGCGCGGAACGAATCGCCGGAGGGCGGTCCAATTGATGGTGAGGCTTTCGCGTGCCATACGGAAGGTCAGATACACCCCGAGAATCCCAAGGCCGATGTTTGCAATCCACATGCCAAGCCACGGATCCACGAGACCCCGATCCGCGAGTTTTTCACCCCCGATGAGGCAGGCCCAGTAAATCAGAAAAAATCCCAGACTCAGGCTCGCCGCCACACCAAACGTACCGCGCCTCGCCATGATTCCCAGCGGGGCCCCGATAAACACAAACATCACGCATGCAATCGGAATAGCGTACTTTTTGTGAATCTCGACAAGATATTCCCGCTCCACCCGCCGGTATTCCCTGATCCGAAACACATGAGATTCCACCGTGTTTTTGATCATGGTGACATGGGACATGGCGGCATGGTACGGCGGAATCGCGCGGGCGGTCCGTGGATTTCCGGGCGTGTTCAACAGACTTCCAAGTTCCGTTTTAAGCCTCTCCGCCACCTGTCGTTCCTGCTCCTCGCGAAGCGCCCGAAGACTGTCAACCCGTCGTATCATCTCCTGTGCACTCAATTCCCGGTCGCCACGCTGAAACGCGCTCTCCTGGGAGCGGCGAAAGTCGAACCCTTCTGCGTTCATCGCAATCCTGTGCTTCGTGAAGCGGATTTTCCGGTATTGCGTCATTCCGGGCTGATGAAGCTCATGGATCTCGCCGTCGAACAAATCCATGATGAGTTTGCTGTAATCCGGCGAGAAGCTAACGACTCCGCGTTCCGCGGTAATGGTGGCCAGCACGTCGGACCGGGTGTTGTCAAAAATGGTGACTCCCTCAAGGTCATTGGATTGTTCGAAGGTCTTTCTCGTCAGAATCGTATATCCTGTGATGTCCTGGGAAAACAGTCCGGGCACAATGGACAGTGTGGGTTTCTTTCGCTGGATATCGCGCGACAGCGTCACGGCTTTATGATTAGCATCCGGGAGCACGTCGTTGTTGAATCGCAGGAGCAGATAGAACACAACCACAGAGGCCGCCGCAACCGGTGCCATCATTCGATACAAGCTGACTCCTCCTGCCCTCATGGCCGTGATTTCATTGCTTGACGAAAGGCCTCCGAAGGCCATGAGCGTGGCAACAAGGACCGACATAGGCACGGCAAGGACAACCATCCAGGCGAGGTTAAGGGCAATGACTTCGACAATGACGCCGGCGCTGAGACCTTTTCCGACAAGTTGATCCATGAACTTCATAATGAATTGCAACAGGAAGATGGCCATCAGGATGAGGACGGAGAAGATGAACGGCACGGCGTGAGCCCGGAGTATGTGCCTCCAAAGGATAAGCATGAACGCAATGTACTCAGATCACTTGCGCGAAACAAGGGTGAAGGTGACACAGAGAGACACCGTGAATTAAAGTTCGACCCTCTCTGTGGAACTCCATCTTTTCTCAGTGTCTCTCTGTGAAATCCATCAAGGGATGCTCGCATCTCTAATAGATTTCCAATATATTGGTGCGCCATGGGATTTCGAAAACGCGTTCGTCTTGAAACAGAATTCTCCGAGGACACGGTCGATCGTGATCCGGTGAGGCAGCTTCAGCAATGGATGGAAGAAGCAAACGATACGCCTCTGCGGGAGCCGTCTGCCGCCACACTGGCCACGGCCGGTACTGACTCGCAACCCACCGCGCGCATCGTTCTTGTCAAGAAAGTCGATGCATCCGGGCTTATGTTCTTCACGAACTACGGAAGTCGCAAGGCGAAGGAACTGGACGCGAATCCAAAAGCCTCGTTGTTGTTTTTCTGGGATCCGCTCGCACGTCAGGTCCGAATCGAAGGCGTTGTGCAGCGCGTGAATGCAAAGGAATCCGTGCAGTATTTTAAAACACGACCGCGGATGAGTCAGCTCAGCGCGTGGGTTTCGCCGCAGAGCCGGGTCATCAGCAGCAGACGGGAGCTCGAGGAGGCCGTACGACGGCTCGAGTTGCAGTACGCAGGACAAGAGGTGCCGCTGCCTCCGTTCTGGGGCGGGTATCGACTTGTCCCTTCGGTGTTTGAGTTCTGGCAGGGAAGGGAAAACCGCCTGCACGACCGCCTGCGTTTCGTCCGGACAGGTGGAGGCTGGATCATTGAGCGCTTGGCACCATGAGACCAGGATGAGGACCAGGATTGAAAAGATTAAAAGGATGATTGGCAGGATGAGAAGGATTGGCGTGGTTGTACCGGTTGGATGATAGTCAATCGGAAAGACAATCGACCGACGGTTCTCGTCGTCGAGGATGAGGACGTCCTTGTGGAGCTTTTGCGCGGTATGCTGGAGGCAAACGGATTTTCTGTGATAACGGCAACGGATGGCGCCGAAGCGGTGGACATCTACCGCAAAAACAGAAAAGACATTGCCATTGTGCTCACGGACATGGGGCTGCCGTCGAAGGGAGGGTGGGAGGTCCTGGAAGAGGTTCTGAAAATGAATCCAGCCGCCAAAGTGATCTGTGCCAGCGGATTCCTCGACAGCGCGATCAGGGACGAAATGCTGGCGGCGGGAGCTGTGGAATTTATTCAGAAACCCTATGCCTATGACAGCCTGATTGCGCTGATGAGGCAGCTCCTGGATGCAAAATCCTAAATTCTCTCACCTCCTGCGTCCTCTCACTGTGTTCTAAAGTGTTCTGATTTGAGCTGATGGTACGGTCTCACCGTGACACACTCCCTCTGCCTTCATTGCAATTCAGACCGCTTTTTACTAAGTTTAGCCGTTCATTCACCATTCACAATCGGAGAGTTCCTGCGCCTGTTGGTACGGATTATTATCTGATTCGGTGCCGTAATTACTCCGGTTGTGCGTGATTAATTCCTGCAGTCCATATTCAGCCCCTTCCCGAGGTCACTCCCGGTTTCTTCTCGCCGGTCTTGCCTTCACAGCGTTCTTGCTTCCCGCTTTGTCCGTTCCGAGTGAAGCGCGGGCACACCCGTTGCCCGAATCCGCGTTCATGCCCGCGTTCCAGGATACGACTCGTCGCGTCACCGGAACAGGCCAGCCCTCGCGCAGGGCGAGAGCCGTGGAACGGCGGCTCGGTTTGCGCGATACGACCACCGCGGTCATCGACAGCACGGTTCTTCAAAGACTCATCGTTACGCGGGACTCCTCTGCCCGGCTGGCTCAGTTCCATCACGCGCGGCGCGATCAGCCGGCCGTCGACCCGTTGAAAAGGAAAGAACATTCCCTGTACCTGAAAGCGCCTTTGCTTGTGCGATACGCTGAAACCTTGGACTCGGCGGAGTATTCGTACAAAATCAGTCAGGTGGTCGGGGCCCATGACACCAGGATTCCGCTGACGTTTACGTTTGAGGAATACCGGGCCGTGCGGATGAAGCGGTCGGCGCGGGAATACTGGGAAGCGCTGACGCGGAAATACGAACTCCCGGGGGAACGGAAGCAAGGATTGGGCGACGTCTTCGGCCAGATTACAAGCATCGAAATACCGGTCGCCAAAAACCCCCTCTTCAGCATTTTTGGGAAGAACCAGATCCGCATTCAGATCAACGGTTCGGTGGACATCCATGGGGCGTTTCGCAACACAAAATCCGATCAAAACACTGCCAACATCCTCGATCAGTCGCGCAGCGAGCCTGATTTTAACCAGCAGGTGAGGGTCGGTGTGCGCGGGGAGATTGGAGACAAACTCCGGATCGATGCGGACTGGGATACGCAACGAACATTTGAGTATGAAAATCAGCTCAGGGTGAAGTACACAGGGTATGAGGACGAGATCATCCAGAACATTGAAGCCGGAAACGTTTCTCTCCAGACGAATTCGGCCTTCATCTCGAGCAGTCAGGCATTATTCGGCGTCAAGGCCGGTCTTCAGTTTGGACCCATGAAGCTCACCGCGATCGCCTCCCAAAAGAGAGGCCAGCCGAAAGAGATCACAGTTTCCAGCGGCCAGCGCGCGACTCCGTTTGAGAGGAAACCATACGAATATTCCCGCGATCACTTTTTTGTGGATACGGTTTACCGGAGCCTGTACGGGCAGGCGTTTTCCCAGCGTCCTCTCCTGGTGGACCCCAGATTTCAGATTCTGGACATTGAGGTGTGGGTTTCGAGGATCGAGTCCGTGTTTGATCCGACCGACCGTGCCGCCGCGGCGTTCATTGA
>JACQPU010000139.1 GCA_016207365.1 Ignavibacteriales bacterium
GGACTGGAACATCCGTCCGACCCAGTACCTGCTGCGCTCCTGCTCCTTCCTGAAGAGCAAGCACGGTGTCCCCAACGCCGGCGTCCACCCGGTCAATGGCCAGAATCTCCCGTCCTTCCGGCCTTCCATCGAGCGTCAGGGGCCTTATCAGGAGGAGCTTGTAATCCTTCAGTGACGCATGCTTCTGGGTTGCAACGATTGTTCCGGTCACCTTGCAGAGAATCATGGGCGTTTCCTCCGCCGGGCCTTTTCAGCCTCGGCAGCTATATATCCAAACGCTGACCAGTAACTTCCGGAGAGCACCTTATGAAACAGCTTCTCGGCGCGCGAGCGCTGTCCGTTATACAGATACCAGTTCGCGACACCGTATCCTTGTGTTGTCAAATCAGGTTCGCTCAGGAGGACCCCGGGGGGAAGAAGCGAATCAGGCGGGAGGATGCCCTTGTACATGAGGAGCCTCCTATGGTAACTGAAGTTCTCAAGAATATTCATGTCTTCCGGTATCGCTTTCAATACCTCCTCGGCCTCCGAATGCTGGCCGGATCGTCTTAGGCTCATGTAGAGCCAGTCAGACGTGGCACAGAGCATATCGTCATTTCCGGAATATTTCAGGCACTCCCGAAATGCCTCCGCTGCCCGATCAAAGTTGCCCTTGAGATAGAACGCCAGGCCGAGATGGTACCAGATATTTGATTTCAGCGTACTGGTCGGAATATTCTTCTCGTTTGATTGACCGTCGGGTTCGACCTCGTCCGCCATATCCCGTACAAGCCGGACGGCGTGCCCCAGGTCTCGTACTGCTTTGTCAAACTGCCGCACCGTTATATATCGATGGCCACGGTGCCGATACAGCCGCGGATCGTCCGGATAAAGTTCGATTCCTTTGGAGAACAATTCAATCGCCTCTCGATATCTCCACAAATACGCCGCCCGTCGGCCAAACCATATGATGTTTTCTCTGTTCGAAGGGTCCGCATCATATTGGGCTTTGGCGGACATGCAATCCGCCTGGAGCTTTTCCTTCTGCTTTCCAAGATCCGGCCTGTACAGCGTCTCGCCCGTCAGAGAATATGCTTCCGGCTGTACGAGTGCGCTGAAAGGGGGAACAGGTTCCTGGGCCTGCGCTGTGCTCTTACAGGTCAAGAACAAGATAACCATCAACGTCGCGTATCGGTTCATGGTCCAATCTCGCGCATGACTTCATCGACAAGCTGCCTGGCGCGTTGTTCACTGGGGCCTTCCGCAATAAGCCTTACTATTGGTTCTGTGTTTGACGGCCGCAGGTGTACCCAGGACTTGTCAAAGTCAATGCGAATGCCATCGTCTTGATTCACTCTTTCCCTCCCGCTATAGCGGGTTGCGAGGAGGTCAATAATCTCGCCAGGCCGCCGGGAGCCAACCTCGATCCGGTTTTTGAGCATAACGTAATGTGGAAGTTCCTTGCGGAGTTCTGACAACGGTCCATCAAATTCGGCCAGGTGCTGCAACGTCAGTCCAATGCCGACCAGGGCATCCCTCCCCAAATGTACTGAAGGTAAAATGATCCCGCCGCTGCCTTCTCCTCCGATCACCGCACCGACTTCTTTCATCTTGGCTGCGACGTGAATCTCTCCGACCGGCGTCCGGATTGTGTGGGCGCCATATTGTTCAGCGATATCCTCGACCGCCCGTGTCGTAGAAAGATTCACGACGACACTAGGGGCAGCCTTTCTCCTTTTCTTTCTTTCCTTTTCGAGCACGAATTTCGCTGCCTGGACGATCGTGTATTCTTCTCCGAAGGGTTGACCTTTTTCATCAATGAGAACAAGCCGATCGCCATCCGGATCGATCGCAACGCCAAGATCTGCCTTTTCGCGCCGTACGCGGTTTCGAAGGGCGGTCAGGTGTTCCGGCAGCGGCTCAGGATTGTGAACAAACACGCCGGAGACATCACAATTCATCTGAATCACCCTGCAACCGAAGGCTTTGAGCAATTCAGGGACTACCGTGCCGCCTGCCGCGTTCACGCAATCCGCAACAACCTTGAACCTGCGCTTGCGGACCAGTTGAAGATCGATGGTAGGGATCTCGAGAACTGCGTCGATGTGTTTTTGCAGAAAGGTCGTGTTTTCCTGGTGGCGGCCGAGTTTATCCCAAGCGACGTATGATCGTTGGTCATTTTGCGCAAGGGTCACGAGCTGTCCGTTTTGACGTGCATCCAGGAACATCCCTGTTTTATCAAGGAATTTGAGGCCGTTCCATTGGATGGGATTATGACTGGCGGTGATCGATATCCCACCCGCTGCCTTAAGCTTCTCAACAGCAATCTGGATCGTGGGGGTGGGGCAGATGCCGAGGGCAATAACGTTGCACCCCGCGGACAGCAGCGTGGAGGAGACAATGTGTGCGATGGGTTTTCCGGTAATCCTTCCATCGCGCCCGATTACAATGGGGCCACGTCCGCAATACTCTGCAAAAGCCGATGCATAGCGGACAACGACATCTGGTGTCAGTCCGGATCCGACGACTCCCCGGACCCCGGAAATGCTTACCATGAGGGACATAAAGGGCCTGTAAAAACGCCGCAAAATGTACGAAATGGCGCAGGGAGAAGCAACCTTGAATGTTGTTATGGCCTTGCGTACTTTTGAGCGAACGAGGTGAGGTGACGGTGTTTGAGGATGAAGAGAAACGCGAGCTGCTTCGGGTAGCGCGGGAGTCGATAGAGAGCGTCTTTCGAAATACCGTGCCGGTCATGTCTGAGAAGCACGGGCGGTTGACTGAGCGCAGGGGAGTTTTCGTGACATTACGCGAGGGGAAGGAGCTCCGGGGATGCATCGGATACGTCGAGCCCCGATTGCCCCTTGTTCGGGCCGTTGCCGAAGTTGCGAGAAAAGCGGCATTTGAGGATCCGAGGTTTCCTTCGCTCGATCCTGATGAGCTTCCACTTACGGACATCGAGATTTCCATTCTGTCGCTCCTCGAGGAAGTGCGCAATGTGGAAGAGATTGAGGTGGGCAAGCACGGCCTTGTGCTTGAGGCCGGGATGTTGAAGGGATTACTTCTTCCGCACGTTCCCGTCGAATATGGATGGGACCGCGAACAATTTCTCAATCACACCGCGCTCAAGGCAGGACTTCCGCCGGATGCGTGGCAGCATGACCGGGCCCGGTTGTTCAGATTCACAACAGAAACGTTTTCGGAAACAGAACTCTACCAGCCGCATCAGCCCCGGTAATCCGGCTGCGTACTCATGTATCCTGGTTCACCACATTCTATCTCGGTTACCCGGTATGTCTGCCGCTCGTGAGGCCGCAGTAGCGGGATTGTTCTACCCCGAACTGAAGAGTGTGCTCGAAAAAGAGGTTGATGAGTACCTCCTGCGGGCAAAGGTGGTTCGCATCGACGGCACGATACGTGGGCTCATCTGTCCGCACGCTGGCTATATGTACTCCGGTATGACTGCCGCGGCCGGGTACAGACTTCTCAAGGGTCGCACGTACGATGCGGTAATCGTGGTTGGACCCAGTCACCGGGAGTATTTCGAAGGGGCGACGATCCATCCCGGCACATCGTACAAGACCCCCCTGGGAGAAGTACCGATTCATGAGGAACTCAGGGAAATGCTCGCCAAGAGTCATTCGGGCATCAGGCTCTCCGAACACGGTCATACGATGGAGCATTCGGTTGAGGTCCAGCTTCCGTTTCTTCAGCGAGCCCTTGGGCGGACACCGTTTGTACCGCTCGTCATGGGAGATCAACGCCGGGAAAGCTGTGTGGCCCTGGCAAAAGCACTGGCCGATGCGTGCCGTAACCGAAACGTCCTCCTCGTGGCCAGCAGTGATTTATCGCATTATCATCCGTATGGCGAGGCTGTAGACCTTGACAAGCGTGTTGTGGCTGACGTTGAGGCTTTTCGCCCCGAGGATCTTCTGCGGAAGCTGGAGCTCGAGGAGGTGGAAGCCTGCGGTGGCGGGCCGATGGTGTCCGTGATGCTGGCCTCGCGATCTCTTGGCGCCGAGTGCTGCAAATCCCTCTTCTACTGCAATTCCGGCGACGTCACGGGGGAAAAAGATGCAGTCGTCGGATATCTCTCAGCCGCTCTTTTTCAGGATTCCTGATTGCCCCGCGACCAAGGCCCGCGTTCCATCTCATTAATCGGAGCTGGTAGAGTCGGATCGACTCTTACAACGCTGTTACAGCGCCGCAGGCACAGGATTCTCTCCGTTATTAGCCGGCGGCCCGCGGCAGCCCGTTCGCTGGCGAAACTGGTGCGGGCTCGCAAAGCCTCATCGTCTGTTCGAGATATCGCCCGCGAAACAGATCTTGTTATTATCGCTGTGCCGGACGAGTCGATTGCGGAGGTGAGCTATGAGCTCTCCCGCAGTGCTCCGCTTGTGTGGAGTCGGACAGCGGTATTCCATCCCTCGGGTGTACTGACGCACGACGCATTGAGTGATGTGGCAGCCTGCGGGGCAACGACGTTTTCCCTTCATCCGATTCAGACATTTCCCCAACAGATCAAACCTCGTCAGCAACTGGAGTTGATGAAGGGTGTATGGTATGGTTTTGAGGGTGAAGATCATGCGCGTGGCCTTGCCAGCCGACTGGTCCGAGATCTGGGTGGGCGAATGGTTTCGATTCCGAAAGAGGCAAAACTTTTGTATCATGTGGCCTGTGTTTTCGCGTCGAATTACACTGTGGCAGTCCTCGGCGCTGCACACGCGCTTGCGCTAAAGGCCGGACTCCCCGGTCTGGAGCCCCTGCAACCTTTAATAGAAACCTCTGTGCGGTTGACGTTGTCCGGAGATCCGAAGGACATTCTGACGGGACCAGTTGCACGCGGAAGTGTTCGTACGATCCGCGCACATGTGAATGGGCTTTCCGTCGAGGAACCGCTGATAGGAGACGCATACAAAGTGATCGGGATGCTTGCTCTTGAGCTTGTAAAACAAAGGGGCGGCCTGGACGAGAAACGTATCCGGGAACTCACGGATATTCTGCGGCGATGATTGTTGATTACCATACCCATACGTTCCTGTGCAAACACGCTGAGGGGGATGTCGATGACTATGTTCTTCGCGCCCTCGAACTTGGGTTTGACGAAATCGGGTGCTCCGAGCATATCCCCATGCCCGGTGGATTTGACGAAAAGCACCGAATGAGTCTTGAAGAATATGTCAACATCTATGCCCCGAGTGTTTCCGAAATCCGGGAGAGGTACAAGAGCAGAATTCGTGTTCGACGCGGCATTGAGGCCGACTTTTTCCCCGGTACCGAAGATTGGGTGAGGGGATTCATTAAGGAACATGACTTCGATTTTGTCATCGGCTCTGTGCATTTTCTCGGAAGTTGGGGTTTCGATGATATTGTCTTTGTTCATCAATACAGCGAGCGGGACGTTGATTCGGTCTACGAACAGTATTTCCAGGCGGTGAGGAAATCCGCCGCTTCGGGTCTGTTCGATGTTATTGCCCACTGCGATCTCGTCAAGAAATTTGGTCATCGACCCACAAAGAGTCTTCGCGACCTCGCCTGGGAAACTCTCAGGGAGATAAAGAAGGCAGGATTGTGCATTGAGATCAACACGTCGGGTCTGCGAAAGCCAGTGAAAGAGATATATCCTTCGGACTCGATTCTCGAGATGATCAGGGAGCTTGCGATTCCCCTGACTCTTGGATCGGATGCGCATTCGCCCGGTGATGTGGGAAGGGATTTTGACCGTGCGGTGGCTCTGATAGAACGGTATGGTGGCGGGCACATTGCGGTTTTTGAAGGGAGAGAGCGCAGGGAAGTTCGGGTTTCGAGAGTTGTACCGGCGTAAGAAAGCGAGGAGATCATGAATCTTCAAACGTTAACGGTGGAAATCGAAGACCATATT
Organism: Ignavibacteriales bacterium; assembly: GCA_016207365.1. Classification (GTDB taxonomy): domain Bacteria; phylum Bacteroidota; class Ignavibacteria; order UBA10030; family UBA10030; genus JACQPU01. The sequence goes on from JACQPU010000139.1 coordinate 5,861, forward strand.
GCTGTTCTGACCATCAACAGACCGGAAAAGCTCAATGCTCTCAACGCGGCTGCCAAGAAGGAGCTTGTCGAGGTGTTTGAGGCATGGAA
>JACQPU010000136.1 GCA_016207365.1 Ignavibacteriales bacterium
CGCCGCTTAATTGGATTCACTGAGGCGGGCAGGCGCCTCACTCTGAACATTCGGGCTGGCGGGGATCAGCCTCCCTTGATCAAACTCCGAGGCTGAGAACCCCCAACCCTCGGCTCTCCCGCCTTCGGCGGGAGCTGATGCTCTATCTTCCATTTCGGCTGAAGTTAGCGTTTTGTGCTAACTTCATTGCCTAAATGAGAATCCCGCCCGCTTTCTGGGCGGGACCTGCAGATGTGCACCCGGAGGGAATCGAACCCACAACCTTTGGTTCCGTAGACCAACGCTCTATCCAATAGAGCTACGGGTGCAAAATGAATCTTCAAGGCACATAAAATAGCAAAAAAATAACTTCCCTCCAAGCTCACAAACCAACTGGAGTGGTGAACACCACTACCAACTAACTCCGACTGCCATACCCCCGCTGTAATTTCTGCGAGTACAGGTTTCGTTACAACCGAAGTACAATTTTCGTGATGGATAATCTCCGCCGCTCGGGCGAGATTGGATATGGGTTCAAACCATGGGGCACCACAGCGAACCTCATTATTTCTTCTTTCCGTCAGGGGAATTCTGATGCCAAAGGTAACGATCTATGGGCCTGCCCGCCCGTACGCCGCGTATTGTTCCGGCAGACCTTGCCGGCGACATGGTGGGCCTGCGGGCCGCGCCGGTTGATCCAGGTCCCAGTGCACGATCTCCGCCTGAGACAGAGAAGTGATGCCGTCAATACCTAATCACTCAACTGTCTTCATACAAGGAGTATCGTCATGACAAACAATCAGAAACATCTCTCGCGCGTTCTGGTCGTGATTGCCTTAAGTTTCACGTTTGTAGCGGGCTATGTCACGTCCCTCGATCGCACTACGTCGCCAAAAGCGATCTTTACGGGAAATGAAGAACACAGGATTTCAACGGAAGTCGCTTTGCGGTATGTTGCGAATTTTCACGCAATGGAAGGCGCGCAACTAACAGCCGGCTACATGGGAAGGAACATCTTCGAGCAAATCCTTGCCCAGGAGGAAGCCGTCGGAATCCGGATATATAACGCTCGCCTCGACAACGGCTCTCCAACGTACGTTATTGTGGGCGTTGATAGCGAAGGAAACGACCTCATCGGAGGGGTCATTGGTGAAGACATACTCCAGTGCCCGCCATGGTGCCCCGATGGGACATTGAGACTGTATCCTGATCAGCAGTCGCTTGTCTTGAAATGATGGAGTTCGCCCGGGACGCGGGGCGCCGGCGCGCCCCGCGCTTGTTTATTGAGAATCCGGACAAAAACTGCGATATTCGTGGAAGGAGCTTTCATGAGCCTTCCACTACTCGCATATTTGGCCGCGGGGGCAATCGCTCTTCCGGTTATCGTCGGCTCGTTCACTTTTTCAAGACTTGAACGGAGCGTCAAGCCACTCCTGCTGCTGTTCGGTATTCACGCTCTCTTGACGGTTCTTCAGTTCACCCTGGCGTTTCAAGGTGTGAACAATCGCTGGACTTCGCATGTGTACTACATTATCGAGGTTGTCCTTCTTCTCCGGATCTATTCTCTTTGGACACCCTCGATTCGGGCACGAACGATCTTCCTGGGCATGACAATCCTCTACGGGGCATTCTGGATTGCGTCAAAGTTCCTGTTTGAGCAGTTCAGCGGACCGGCACTCTACACGCCGACGGTTTCGCGTGTGATGCTTCTGGGATCGACTCTCTATATACTCATGGTGATCGCCATAACAAACGAACGTCCGCTGTATTTCGAACCCCGGTTTTGGTTTTCAGCCGGATTTCTGGTGATCCTGGCCGGGAGTCTGATGTTCTATGGCTTTAGAACGCTGTTTCTCGATTTTTCCATCGAGGCCATGAAAACTCTCTGGTCCATTCACTGGACGATAACAGTTTTCTCGAACGTCCTCCATGTCATAGGTTTTCTATGCACTCTCCGGCTCCCGAATACTGGTGGGCAATTGGAATTGGCACAATAGGCCTTGTCCTGCTCACCGTTGCTTTCCTTGTAACCCTTGTCCTGAGCCAGAAAAGGCTTCGGAAACAGCTTGATGTTACGCTGCAAAGCGAGGAAAAATACCGAAATCTCTTCGAGAATTCGCTGGTCGGGATGTTTCGGTGCTCGTTTCCGGATTTCAGAATTCTGGACTGCAACCGGACGCTGCTGGCAATCTTGGATAAAGATGATCCCTCTGAAGTCGGCGATTTGTTCGCGAAGCTGTCGGCAGATCGGAAGAACGCGCTCAGGGATACCCTGATGCGCACAGGGCACGTGGAGAACGAGGAGTTCGAAGTGCCAAAGGACGATGGCACGGTTTTTTGGATCTCAGTGACATGCAGGTTGCATGGGTCCGATAGTTACGCGGAGGGCGTTGTATTGGACATCACTGAGCGAAAACAGGCAGAGGAGCGCGTACAACATTTTCACGCTCAACTTCGAACGCTCTCCGCCCGCCTTGAGTCGGTGAGGGAGGAGGAGCGCGTGAGGCTTGCGCGACAGGTGCACGACGACCTGGGTCAGATCCTCACCGCGGTCAAGATTCACCTGACCATTCTCATGGAAAGCACGGCAAAAGGATCGGGACGTCAAAAATCCGGCCTCGTCAAGAAGTTCGATGACCTGATTGCCGTCATTGACAACGCGATTGAACTCGTTAAGAACATCTCGTACGAACTGCGTCCCCTTACCCTTGATGACCTCGGCTTAAAGGAGGCCGTCGAGTGGGAGGCCCGGCAGTTCGGAAGAAAGACCGGAATCCTCTGCCGCGTTCGGAGCCAGGGTGACGTTGCTCTCGAGCGCGATCAGGCGACGGCCGTGTTCCGGATTTTTCAGGAAGCTCTCACCAACGTGGCCCGGCATTCCGCGGCGAATACTGTCGAGGTCGATCTCGCGGCGACGGAATCATGCTTTCGTCTGAGGGTCGTGGACGATGGGCGGGGGATTACTGAACACCAGGCCAACGATTGGCGTTCACTCGGTATTTTGGGTATGAGGGAGAGGGCAATCCTTCTTGGCGGGGAAGTGAAAGTGTTTCAGAACAACGGGCGGGGCACCGTTGTCGACCTCACTGTTCCTTTCAGGCATTGACGATGGCAACACGGGTATTTATTGTCGACGATCATGAACTCATGCGCCAGGGGTTGCGGAGCGTGCTCGATCACCATGGCGGGTTCAAGATCTCAGGGGAAGCAGGGAGTTTCAAGGAGTTCGTCTCGCTGTTCCGAAAAAGCGCCACCCAGGTGCTTGTGCTCGATATCAGTCTTCCAGACCGCAACGGTCTCGAAATTCTGAAATATGTTCGGGACAACCACCCGTCCACACGCGTTCTGGTCTTGAGCATGCATCCGGAAGAACGGTTTGCAATTAGGGCGCTACGGAGTGGAGCAATGGGATACCTGAACAAGCAGGCGGCTGCGCAAGAGCTGGTGGCGGCAATAGAACGAGTGAAGAGCGGAGAGATCTACGTCAGCCGTGAGGTTACGGGCGAACTGATTAGGGAGCTCGAAGGAAAAAGGGCAAAGACGCCACACGATGAGCTGAAAGACACGGAATTCGAGGTGTTGAGAATGATTGCCAGCGGGAAAACCGCAAAGCAGATAGGAAAGGAAATGGGGTTAAGCATGAATACGATAACCACTTACAGAAGCCGGATTCTCGAGAAACTGAAGCTGAAAACCACTGCTGATCTTGTCCGCTACGCAATGGACCATCACCTGGTCGACTAGCTACTGCCGGATCGCCCCCCGCCGGGAGAACTCACATCGCGGCAAGTACAATTTTCGTTACATCAGAAGTACAATTTTCGTGATTGCGCCTACGGTCGCTTTTTTCCTTATTTCCTCATGGCAACAACGCGTTCAGGGGAGGCAAACCGGGTGGTGAGGAGAGGAGCCGAGGATGTAGAGAACATCGTCCGGCATCTCCTCAGACAGCCCGGTTTGCATTATGTTCAGGAATTGAGCAAGACTCTTAAGCGGGATCCGGACTATTTGCAGTTTCATGCAGGAAGCGTTGCTATCCGGATCAACGAAATCCTTTCCAGAACCAGGTCTGGTGCGCCGGAAGTTTCTGAATCCACTGTCGGGAAGGTTGTCCGCGAGGCGGTTGCTCGATTGCGAAAGTAGTCGCCGGTCGGGAGGAAAACGGGGTTGTGAAAAAAAGCAGAGACGCGGAGACACAGAGTGCTGCCTCCGCGTCTCTGCACCTTTCTATTGTACTTCCTCCTCCACCTTACCTTTCCACCAAGTCTTATCTGAAAACTCCAAGTAGTGGATGTCGATCCTGGCTTTACGGGTCTTTGGATGATTTCTCAAAGTAAGAACGGTTGTGAAATCTTCCCCAGGGCCAATGGGAACGCGTGAGGTCGCGTCGAAGATGTGATTTCGCTCCCGCATGCCGGGCTGTGGGCGGCCCTGCGCGTCAAAACAATGAACCCGCGTACGGAGCATCGAGATCTTCCTGTCGGTAAGATTCAGGATCGTCAAGGCAATCTGGGGTGTTCCCCCGGGCGATCGTTCCATCGTTGCTGAGAGCACAGCAAAGGGGAGACGGTCGAGCTCGGATTTCCTTTTCTTCCCCGCCGCTACGTCCGCCTTCAGCTTCTCCCTCCTCGCCAGCGCTGCCTGCTTTGCAAGCTCCGCCTTCAGGATGTCGCTGTCGATATAGCGGTCGGTTACATCCCGGCCACTCGACAAATGCACAATCCGATCAATCGAGGCATTTTCCACGATAAGGGTATCCCCGAACTCCGAAAGGACACGCAGGACAATGATTTCACCGCGGACCAATTTGACCCCTATCGAATCCCCGTCATCCAGATACACGATGTGATCCGGCTCGACGGATTTTGTGGTGGCGGAGGGTGAGCAGCCGATGAGGGTCAGTGCAAGAAAAACAACGACAACAAGAGGTGTTCTGGTCATGGTTACAGTGCCGGCACGGGTTCGAGTTCTACTGAAAGATTGTGATCAATGAGTGCCATGTGATTGGGCGGAACCGCATTCCAGTCCTTTTCTCGTTCGGTTAAACGCTCCGAGCTTACAATGATCCCCCGGTCGCTGGAAACGGTGTCGATCAACGCCGGTTGACCATCAGCACCAACGACATACTTTCCTTCCTGCGACCAATACAGTGAATGGGGTTTTTTTGAAGGATTGGAGACGTGTCGAAGAACAAGGATTTCGCTTCCGTTGGTGACGCAGATATTCAAATAAGAGTTCTCTGTGATCTTGTTGTCCACGGAAAGCTTCTTCAATATTGCCAGTGTTTCGAGGAGAGCCGATTTCATCTCAAAGGGATGCGCACCTTCTGTCGGATTCGACAATCGGTCTAGAAACAAGCTGAAAACGTGTTCCGTGTCCGTGCTCCCCTGAATCCCCATGTAGCGCTCCTCACTCATGAGGTTGACGATCTTGCGCTTCAGAAAGGGAAATCCACCCACATGTCCGTTATGCATCCACAGAAGCGATCCGAACGTGAAAGGATGGCAGTTGACCTCGAGAACCGGGTTATTGTGCGTCGCTGCGCGCACATGAGCGAAAAAACAACCCGATGCGGTCTTTTTGGCGATATTCTGAAGATTCAGATTACTCCATGCCGGAGTAATGCTTCGAAAAACGACGGGTTCGGTGCTGACGTCGGGGGCATACCAGCCCAGTCCGAATCCATCGCCGTTCAACGGTTCTTCGCGCTCTTTGGCTTTGTAGCTCTGAAGGATCAGCGAGTTCTTCGGGCGATAGAGCAGTTCGTCAAGAAGAATGGGTTCACCGATATAGGCGGCAAAACGGCACATGGTCAGGGTGACGGAAGCTTGAGACGCAGAGGGTGCGGAAATCCACAGAAACGCAAAAAAGTGGAATGGTCCTCTCTGCATTCATCTACGGGTTCAAAGATACTGTAAGACTACGGAACATGCAATTCGGGAAGCAAAGGTCGTCCGGCCCGCGGTTGCATCTCTGGGAGAAAATTTCTAATCTTGCGAAGCATCACTCCCCACACATCACGCCGATGGCCTTTTCCTTCCGACACGGTGAGCGATCAGGCACTTCTGAAGTTCAGGACAACTATCACGCCGAACAAGTTCGCCGCGGAAATCACTCTTCGTTTGAAGCTTTGTTTCGTTCCTACTATCCCCGCTTGTGTATGTTTTCGCCTAGTGCGCGCATGGTACCTCGGACGATCCTTGCCGTTCTGTTGGCTTGTGGGATTGCTCAGGAAACGTCGGGCCAGATCGACAGCCGGACAGTGAAGTTGCGGGTCGGGGAAACCCTGGAATCGCTCCTGTATGACGAGGATACCGACAACGACAAGAAGATCACGATTGATGACCCGCGATTGTCCGGTACGAGCCGCGGAGACAAGAGATTCTGGATCCCGGACGTGCAGGGCGGATTGTTCGAGGTGACGGGAACCTACGCGCTCTCCAACCTCCTGCAGGAACTCTCCCTTCTCAGGACTGCCGGAGCCGATACAGCTTCGATTTCAGCGAAGGTCATCTTTGAGCCTCCCACGCAGCGTATTTCGCGATTCATTCGGGAGCATTTTTGGGATGGGCTCACGCGTCGCGTGGATGAGCAAAGTCTGCCTGTTATTTTGTCCGACGAAAAAACCGTGTCGAGTGACGGGCACCGGTACCTCTATGTGCCGTCTTCTGAC